>NZ_JBEYAL010000028.1:0-131340 GCF_040631655.1 Streptomyces sp. NPDC019937 | reverse complement strand
CGCCCGCTGGGCATCAGTCAGTGACAACGGCGGAATCTTCGGACCCGGACGACTCATACCGAACCAACGACAAACCTCCGACTCAGGTCACTAGGGTGGCGGGACGAGAAGACCTGCGGGGGAGCCGGCGAATCTCATCGAGTCAGGGATGGTGCAGCAGATGACGAGTCCGAACCGTACCGCGCTGGTCGAGGAGCTGATGGGGCGCTTCCCGCAGGTGCCGCCGGAGGCGGTGATCAAGGAGGACCTGCTGCGCGGCGGCATGGCCTTCGACGACTCCGCGCTCAGCGGCGGGGACGACGGGGACGTCAAGCCGAAGTCGTACTTCATCTTCTCCTTCGACCACCGCACCCTTCCCGAGCTGGGCGCCGCCGCGCTCAACCGGCCGCCGGAGGAGATCGTGCTCACCGGTGGGCCGTACGGGCTGCGGCGCACCGTGGTGTCGGTGCGCGTCAACCCGGACTCGCCGTACGTGGTGCGGGCCGGGGAGGACGGGGCGCTGGGGCTGTATCTGGACGGGACCCGGATCGCGGACGTCGGCCTGCCGCCGATGCCGGAGTACTACCGGCACACGCTGTCGAACGGCAAGTCGGTGATGGAGGTCGCGCCGACCATCCAGTGGGGCTATCTGGTCTATCTGACGGTGTTCCGGGTGTGCCAGTACTTCGGTGCCAAGGAGGAGTGCCAGTACTGCGACATCAACCACAACTGGCGCCAGCACAAGGCGGCGGGCCGTCCGTACACCGGGGTCAAGCCGGTCGAGGAGGTGCTGGAGGCGCTGGAGATCATCGACCGGCACGACACCGCCGGCGCCTCCCAGGCGTACACCCTCACCGGTGGCTCGATCACCACGCACGTCGGCGGCCGCGACGAAGCCGACTTCTACGGCCACTACGCGAAGGCCATCGAGGAGCGCTTCCCGGGCCGCTGGATCGGCAAGGTGGTGGCGCAGGCGCTGCCGCGCGACGATGTGCAGCGGTTCCATGACTACGGCATCCGCATCTACCACCCCAACTTCGAGGTGTGGGACCGGCGGCTGTTCGAGCTGTACTGCCCGGGCAAGGAGCGCTACGTCGGCCGGGACGAGTGGCACCGGCGGATCCTGGACTCGACCGAGGTGTTCGGCGCGCGCAATGTGATCCCCAACTTCGTGGCGGGCGTGGAGATGGCCGAGCCGTTCGGCTTCACCAGCGTGGACGAGGCCATCGACTCGACCGCCGAGGGGCTGCGGTTCTTCATGTCCAACGGCGTCGTCCCCCGGTTCACCACCTGGTGCCCGGAGCCGACCACGCCGCTGGGCAAGGCCAATCCGCAGGGCGCGCCGCTGGAGTACCACATCCGGCTGCTGGAGACCTACCGGGCGACGCTGGAGGAGTACGGGCTGACCTCGCCCCCCGGCTACGGCCCGGCCGGGCCCGGGCGGGCCGTGTTCTCGGTCAGCTCGTTCATGGACAGCCTGTCGGCCGACGAGCCCGTGGCCGCGGCGGCCGAGTGAGCCGCTCCGGCCGCGCGGCGGTCATCCCCACCGCGCGGCTGGAGCTGCGGCCGCTGCTGCCCGGCCACGCGCCGGAGATGGCGGACGTGCTGTCCGACCCGGCCCTGCACACCTTCACCGGCGGCGCGCCCCTGTACCCCGCGGCGCTGCGCGCCCGGTACGAGCGCCTGGCCGCGGGCTCGCCGGACCCGGAGGTGGCCTGGTGCAACTGGGTGCTCCACGCGGCGGCCGAGCGGTGCCTGGTGGGCACGGTCCAGGCCACGGTCGGCGGACCCGCGGCCGACCGTACCGCCGAGGTCGCCTGGGTGGTGGGCGTGCCGTGGCAGGGCCGGGGATACGCCACGGAGGCGGCCCGGGCCCTGGTGGGGTGGCTCACCGCCCGCTGCGTCACCCAGGTCGTCGCGCACATCCACCCGCGCCACGCGGCCTCGGCGGCCGTCGCCCGCGCCGCCGGGCTCGCGCCCACCTCCCACCGGCAGGACGGCGAGGTGCGGTGGCGGATGGTCGTGGCGGGTGGCGGGCCGTGAGGGGCCGTGCGGCGGTCAGCCGACGTGGATGTGGGGGCGCCGGTCGCGGTCGGGTTCGGCCTCGCGGAGCACTTCGCGGGTGACGGGGGCCACCTCGCCCTGGCCGAAGAGGAAGAAGCGGAGGAAGTGGGCGAGGGGGTTGCCCTCGGTCCACTCGAAGTGGATGTGCGGCCGCTGACCGGCTTCGTCGCGCACCGCCAGCAGCATGGCGGCGAGCGCGTTGGCGACGGTGGCGCTCTCCATGGTGAGCACCCGGTAGCGGCCGTGCATCACCTTTCCGCGCACCCGCAGCTCGCTCTCGAACTCCGACGGGTCGGCGACGGTGACCTCGACGAAGATGATGTCGTCCTCGGGCGGGATGTCGTTGTCGGCCCGGACCTGCTGCTCCTTGTCACGGTATTCGGCCAGGTCACAGGCCTGTGGCTTATTGGCGATGAACCGGATCTTGCGGTGCGCCGTGTCGCGGATGAAGCGCTGGGCCATGCCGTCGAAGGCGACGCTGGTGACCCGCAGCTCGAAGGCGCGGGCGACCCGGGACAGCAGGGACACGGCCATGATGCCGCCGATGAAACACGCGCCGATCTTGACGCCGTCGGGCCGCTCGACGACGTTGGCGGCCGTGGTGTAGAGGAAGACGACCGCGATGGTCCCGAAGCCGAGGGTCCAGCCGTGCTCCCGGGCGCGCCGCGCGGCGATGGTGACGGCGATCGCGGCGGAGGTGATGAGGACGAGGACACCGGTGGCGTACGCCCCGCCCTGGGCGTCCACATTGGCCCTGAACAGCCAGGTCACCAGGAACGCGATGAGGGTGAAGACGAGCACCATCGGGCGCACCGCGCGCGCCCAGTGGGGGGCCATGCCGTAGCGCGGGAGGTAGCGGGGCATGAGGTTGAGCAGCCCGGCCATGGCGGAGGCGCCGGCGAACCAGAGGATGGCGATGGTGGCGGCGTCGTAGACGCTGCCGAAGGCGGATCCCAGGTATCCATGGGCGAGGTAGGCCAGGGCGCGGCCGTTGGCCGGGCCGCCGGGCTGGAACGCGTGCTGGGGGATCAGCAGGGTGGTGATCAGGCTGGAGGTGATCAGGAAGACGCTCATGATGACCGCGGCGGTGGTGAGCAGCTTCCGGGTGCCGTGGATACGGCCGGTGGGGCGCTCCTCGGTGTCGCCGGGTTCGCCCTCGATGTGCGGCATGACGGCGACACCGGTCTCGAACCCGGACAGCCCGAGCGCCAGCTTGGGGAAGATCACCAGGGATACGGCGATGATGACCAGCGGGCTGCCCCGCTGGGCGGTGAGCGCGGTGGTCCAGTCGGTGATGACGTGCGGTGCGGTGAAGACGTGCCACAGCCCCACGGCCACCACGACGGCGTTGAGCAGCAGATAGACGCCGACCAGGACGACGGCCAGTCCGATGGCCTCGGTGAAGCCCTTGAGGAAGACCGCGCCGAGGAGCCCGATGAGGACGAGGGTGACGGCCACCTCATGGCCGCGCAGCAGGTCGGTGGAGTGGGGGTTCTCCACCAGGTGGGCGGTGGCGTCGGCGGCCGAGAGGGTGATGGTGATCAGGAAGTCGGTCGCGGCGAAGCCGAGCATGGTGAGGACGAAGAGCTTGCCCTTCCAGAACGTCAGCAGCCGCTCCAGCATCGCGATCGAGCCCTGGCCGTGGGGGCTCTCGACGGCCACCCGCCGGTAGACCGGCAGCGCGCCCGCGAGGGTCACCACCACCAGCACGACCGTGGCCAGCGGGGAGAGCAGCCCGGCGGCGAGGGCGGCGATACCGGGCTGGTAGCCGAGGGTCGAGAAGTAGTCGAGGCCGGTCAGGCACATGACCCGCCACCACGGGCGGCCCCGCTCGGCGCCCTCGGGTTCGGCGTGCGGCCCGGGCTGCCGCTTGGCCATGTCGGTCTGGCCCTCCAGCAGCCATGTGCGCAGCCGGTGCCGCGAGCCGCCCTGCGGGGCGGAGCGACGTCGAGGAGGGCCGGTCACGATGTGCTCCTGTCGGGTGCGGCGAAGAGTTTCAGCCATCGTGAGACTGCCTGGCCAGCGTATGCGCAGCGGCCCGCGCGCACCGGTCGGCCGCACCCGGCCGGAGGCCGGGGCTCATTCTCAGCGGACTCTCATTTTCGGCACCTACGGTCCGCCCCATGGACACCACCAAGACGGACCGACCGACCGACCGCACAGCGCAGCCCGCAGAAGCCGAAGAAGCAACGGCGGAGGGTGTCCGAAACGCTGTTTCCGACCCGAAGGAACCGCACACCGAGGCTCCCGCCGAGGAGTCCGCCACCGACGCGGCCGCGGACCGTCCCGACGAGCCCGCGACCGCTCCGGCCACCCCGGCGGCCTCCTCCGGGGTGTTCTCCGGTGCCGCGGCCGTGGCCTCCGCGGGCCTCGGCCTCGCGTCACTCACCGGCACCTGGCTCGGCACCATGCTGCAGGAGCGTGAGCAGCTGACCGGGCAGATCAAGGCCCAGTCCGGGGCCGCCGCCAACCAGATCGAAGCGGTCTACGGCACGCCGTGGCACACCACGGCCTTCTTCAACGGGCTGTTCGGGCTCGCCGCCGTGGTCATCGCCGCCGTGGTGCTGCTGCGGCAGCGCACCGCCGCGTCGGCCTCGGGAACCACCTGGGTCACGGCCGTGGCCTGGGGCGCGGTGGCGCTCGGCGTCATCGGCCTGGTGATCGCGGCTGTGATGGGGCTGGACGTGTTCACCCCGATGCCCAAGGTTCCGGCCGGGCCCGGTGGCGGGCCCACCGGCTGACCCGCACCGACCGACGACCGGACGGTCCGGCCGGACGCTACGCCGGCCGGACCACCTCCGACCGGAGGAACCGGCACGCCCCGCGGGAGTGGTTCTCCCCGGGGCGTGCCGCGTTCCGGGCGGGCGGGACGGTTAAGGCCGCCGCTTCGGGACACCAGAGTGGGACACCGACGAGTCGACGTAACGGAGTCCCACGATGAGCGAATCCGCGGCACACACCACCGGTCCCCGGTCCGGCGAGGACACCAGAACCGCGGTCACCGTGCTCGTCGCGCTCGGCGCCAACCTCGTCATCGCCCTCGCCAAGGCGATCGGCGGGGTCTTCACGGGCTCCCCCGCGCTGCTCTCCGAGGCCGCCCACTCGGTCGCGGACAGCCTCAACGAGGTGTTCCTGCTCGCCTCCCTCAAACGCAGTAAGCACGCCCCCGATGCCCAGCACCCCTTCGGCTACGGCAAGGAGCGGTACTTCTGGGCGCTGCTCGCCGCCGTCGGCATCTTCGTCATGGGCGGCTGCTTCTCCTTCTTCCAGGGCGCCGAGGCACTGCAGTCGGGCAGTTCGGAGGACCACACCGGCTATCTGGTCGGCCTCGCCGTGCTGGGGGTGGCCCTCATCGCGGAGGGCTCCTCGCTGGTCCGCGCCCTGATCCAGGTCCGCGGCAACGCCCGGAAGGCGGGCCACGGCATGCTCGCCGAGATCCGCGCGGGGAGCGATCCCACGCTGCGCACCGTGCTGGCCGAGGACTCCACCGCCTGCCTCGGCGTGGTGTTCGCCCTCCTCGGCATGTGGCTCCACATGATCACCGGCGACGGGGTGTACGAGGCGGTGGCGTCGTTCCTGATCGGGGCGCTGCTGGTCTACGTGGCCTACCGGCTGGCCATGGAGTCGCGCGGCCGGCTGATCGGTGAGGCGATCGATCCGGCGCAGCGGCGGGAGATACGGCACTTCCTCGACGAGCAGCCGGAGATCGACACGGTGACCACGCTGCTGACGATGCGCCTGGGCACCGAATCCACGCTGGTCGCGGCCCGGATCGATCTCGTCTCCGGGCTCGACAGCGAAGAGGTCGAGGAGGTCCTGGTGCGGGTCAAGGCCAAGATGGCGGAGGTCTGGCGGCACGCCGACCAGATCTTCCTGGACGTCACGGACGCGTCCGCCAAGGACCGCGCCCGGGCCCGCCGGGACCTCAAGGCGCTCGACGAGGCGGTGGCCGCGGACGCCGATGCGGAGGGCAGCCGCTCCTGAGATTGGAGGGGCCGTTGGGGGGTACCCGAAAACGGACCGGCCCGGAAGAGAGCTAACTGATGTTCGGAGGCAATACTCATGGGCTTGGGCGGTTGCATCCTCATGGTCGCGATCGGAGGCATCCTCACCTTCGCGACGGACTGGAACAGCAGTGGATTCAATGTGCATTTGGTGGGCCTGATCCTCATGGCCGTCGGATTCATCGGCATGGCCGCGTACGTCAGTGTCTACAAGCGGCGGCGAATGATCCCGCCGACGGCCGCGACGCCTCCGGTGGTCGAGGATCCCGACCCACATCACCGGCACCACTATGAGATCTGAGGCCGGAAACCCCCCACCACACGAGGTGGCCCCCGCCACGGGTGGGGGCCACTTTCCCTTTCCCACCCCCGGGAGGAGACCATGACCGCCGTACGGAGGGCCGCGCTGTTCGACGTGGACGGCACACTCGTGGACACCAACTACCTGCACACCGTGGCCTGGTGGGAGGCGTTCCGGCAGGCGGGGCACGCGGTGCCGATGCGGCAGGTCCACCTCGCCATCGGCAGGAGCTCCGACCGGCTCCTGGACCATCTGCTGGGCGAGGACCGGGACCGTTCCCGGGACGAGAGCATCATTGGCGCGCACAAGACCCTGTACGCCACGTACTTCGGCCGGCTGCCCGCCTTCGAAGGCGCCGGGGAACTGCTGCGCGCGGTGGCGGACCGCGGGCGTCATGTGGTGCTGGCCAGCTCCGCCGGCCAGGACGAACTGGCGGCCATGCGGGCGGCGATCGGCGCCGACGACATGACCGGCGACGCGCTCAGCTCGGACGACGTCGAGGAGGGCAAGCCCGCGCCCGACCTGGTCGAACGGGCCCTGGAGCGGGCCGGAGTGCCGCCCGGGGACGCGGTCTTCGTCGGCGACAGCGTCTGGGACGTGGAGGCGTGCCGGAAGGCCGGGGTGCCCTGTGTGGCGCTGCTGTCCGGTGGCGTCCCCCGCGAGGCGCTGCTGGAAGCCGGGGCGGCCGAGATCCGGGAGAGTCCGGCGGATCTGCTGGCCCATCTCGACGGGAGCCTGCTGGCCTGATCGACGACCCCTGGGGCACTGGCATGGACGACGACACCGCGCTCATCGTCATCGACATGATCAACACGTATGACCATGAGGACGCCGAGCTGCTGCTCCCCTCCGTCCGCGAGGCGCTGCCCGCGGTGCGGAAGCTGGTGACCAGGGCCCGGAAGGCCGGGGTCGAGGTCATCTACGTCAATGACAACTTCGGCCGCTGGCGCTCGCACCACGACGAACTCCTGGACACGGCGCTGCGGTCGCCGCACGCCGATCTGGTGGAGCCCGTCCGGCCCGACGAGGACTCGCTCTTCGTCGTCAAGGCCCGGCACTCGATCTTCTACGAGACGCCGCTGGAGTATCTGCTGGGGCAGCACGGCATCAGCCGCATCGTCCTGTGCGGTCAGGTCACCGAGCAGTGCGTGCTCTACTCCGCCCTCGACGCCCATGTCCGCCATCTGACGGTGGCCGTGCCGTACGACGCGGTGGCGCACATCCACCGTGACCTGGCGGAGGCCGCGCTGCAGATGATGGAGCGGAACATGGGCGTCGAGATCTGCTCGGCGGACGAGGTGCGGCTGAAGCACGGGCCTTGACATCGACCTGTTCGAAACTGTCAGAATCTGTTCAGCAAAGGGGAGTTGATGCCGTTGGGCACTCCCAAGAAGCAACATAATCGAAGAGAAGGGGATCGCCATGGCGGTCACTCGTAGATCGCTGCTGATCGCCGGCAGCGCCGCGCCCATGGCGGGGACGCTCGCCACCGGCATCCCCGCACAGGCGGCCGCCTCCGCGCCCGCCACGTCCCGGTCCACCGGCGGGCGGAGCATCCCGCTCGACGACGGCTGGCGGTTCGCCCTCGTCACCCCGGACGGGAACGCCGACCCGAGCGGCGACTACGACAACGCCCATGAGCCCGGCCACGACGACTCCGCATGGCGTACGGTCGCGGTGCCGCACGACTGGAGCATCGAACGCACACCGACCACCGAGCACGGCACCACGGGCGGCACCGGCTTCCTGCCCGGCGGGCTCGGCTGGTACCGCAAGTCCTTCACACTGCCACCCGGGGCCGCGGGCAAGCGGATCTCCGTCGAGTTCGACGGCGTGTACATGGACGCGTACGTCTACTGCAACGGCAAGCTCATCGGCAACCACCCCTACGGCTACACCGGCTTCGCCCTCGACCTCACCGACGTGGTCCACACCGACGGCACCACCCCCAACATCCTCGCCGTCAAAGTCCGCAACCAGCTGCCCAGCAGCCGCTGGTACTCCGGCAGCGGCATCTACCGCCACGCCCGCCTCGTCATCACCGACCCCGTCCACGTGGCCCGCTGGGGCACCCACGTCACCACCCCCACCCTGAGCGAAAACCACGCCACCGTCCGGGTCCGCACCAGCGTCGTCAACGCGTCGGGCGAAGAGAAGTCCCTCACCGTCCTCTCCACCCTCAAGGACCCCGACGGCCGCACGGTCACCCACGCCCGCTCCCCCCTCACCGTCGGCGCCGACACCACCCGCGACGCCACCCAGGAGATGACCGTCGACTCACCACGGCTGTGGTCCCTCGACACACCCCAGCGCTACACCCTGGAGACCGAGCTACGGACCGGGGACCGGACCACCGACCGCTACCGCACCCCCTTCGGCATCCGCCACGTCACCATCGACCCCGACCACGGCCTCACCCTCAACGGCCAATACACCAAGCTCCAGGGCGTCGACCTCCACCATGACCTGGGGGCGCTCGGCGCCGCGTTCCACGCCGACGCCGCGCTGCGCCAGCTGACCATCATGAAGAGCATGGGCGTCAACGCCCTGCGCACCTCGCACAATCCGCCCGCTCCGGAGATGATCGAGATCTGCGAGCGGCTGGGCATCGTCATGCTGGTGGAGGCGTTCGACTGCTGGCGCACGGGGAAGAACCCGTACGACTACGGGCGCTTCTTCGACGAGCACTGTGAGGCGGACATCACCGAGATGGTGCGCGCCGCCCGCAACTCCCCCGCCGTCATCATGTGGTCCATCGGCAACGAGATCCCCGACTCCACCAGCAACGCCGGACTGGGCATGGCGGAGCGGCTGATCGACGCGGTCAGGAAGGCCGACGACACCCGGCCGGTCGTGATCGGCTCCGACAAGTACCGCTCCCTGCCGTCCCCCGGCTCGGCCGCCGACCGCATGCTCGCCAAGCTGGACGGGCTGGGTCTCAACTACAACACCGCGGCCTCGGTGGACGCCCTGCACGCCCGCTATCCGCACCTGTTCCTCTTCGAGTCCGAGTCCTCCTCCGAAACCTCCTCCCGCGGGGCCTATCAGGAGCCCGAACACCTCAACACCGGGGAGAACCACACCCCCGGCAAGCGCGAACCGTCCAGCTACGACAACAACCTCGCCTCCTGGACCATGAGCGGCGAGTACGGGCTGAAGAAGGATCGCGACCGGAAGTTCTTCACCGGGCAGTTCCTGTGGTCCGGCATCGACTACATCGGCGAGCCCACCCCGTACGACGTGTTCCCGGTGAAGGCGTCCTTCTTCGGCGCGGTGGACACGGCCGGGTTCCCCAAGGACATGTACCACCTGTTCAGGAGCCAGTGGACCAGTGAGCCGATGGTCCATCTGGTGCCGATGAACTGGACCGACCACCGGCCGGGCGAGACCGTCGAGGTCTGGGCCTACGCCAACGTGGACACCGTGGAACTGTTCCTCAACGGCCACTCCCTCGGCATACGCCGCTTCGACACCAAGAAGACCACCGACGGCCGCACCTACCTGGAAACCACCGAAGCCACCGGCGACGACAAAACCGTCACCTCCGGCCCCTACCCCGGCAGCTACACCAGCCCCAACGGCAGCGCCGGCAAACTCCACCTCACCTGGAAAGTCCCCTACGCACCCGGCGAACTCAAAGCCGTGGCCCGCCGCGACGGCCGCGCCGTCGCCACCGACATCCTGCGCACGGCCGGACGCCCCCACGCCATCCGCCTCACCCCCGACCGCACCACCGCCAACGCCGACGGCCGCTCACTGTGCTTCATCACCGCCGAAGTGGTCGACACCCACGGCGTGGTCGTCCCCAACGCCGACCACCTCATCTCCTTCCACGTCACCGGCGGCACCCTCGCCGGTGTCGACAACGGCCGCCAGGAAAGCGCCGAGCGCTACCAGGCCAGCACCCGCACCGCCTACCACGGCAAAGCCCTCGCCATCATCCGCACCGGCACCAAGCCCGGACACCTCACCCTCACCGCCCGCGCCACGGGACTGCGCAAAGCCACCACCACCGTCCGCACCACCGGCGGCACCACCACCCGGGCCACCCCCACCCCGCCCTTCACCCCCGACCCCGGCCCCGCCACACCGACCTACCCGCTGGCCGACGCCGGCTACTCGGGCTCGCCCGACACACTGCCCGCCGCCATGCTGGACGGCGACCCGGCCACCGGCTGGTCCAACGCCTTCCACAAGCCCGCCACCGCGCTGCTGCCCGCCTTCGAGGGGGCCAGGGAGGCCGACTGGGTCTCGGTGACCTGGGCCAGGAAACGCCGAGTGCGCCGCGTCGAGGTGTCCTTCACCCTCGACGCGACGCACTCCCTGCCCGCATCGATCACCGTCTCCGCCTGGGACGGCCGTCGCTTCACCCCGGTCGGCGGGGCGGAGGTCACCTGGGCCGACACCTCCGGCGAGCCGACCGTCGTCACCTTCGACCCGGTGCGCACCTCCCGTCTGCGCCTGGATCTGGTCAGCCGGTACCCCGGGGAGGCCAGGGGCGCCCAGCGGATCGTGCTGCTCGACGTCCCGGAAGGCTGAGGCGTGGGGCTCCGGGAGGACCGGCCGAGCGGCCCGCGCCGGCCGGGGCCCGGTCACCCCCAGCCGGCGCGGTATCCGTTGTACCGCCGCCGGCGCGGGCGCAGGCTGATGGCGAAGCCGACGACGCCACCGGCGATGATCCACAGGCCCGGGCCGAACGCCCGCACCCGCTCCATGATGCCGTCGAACGAGCTCGCGTCGTCCTGAGCGGTCTGCGCGCCCGAGGCGATGGCGGAGTTGTCGGCCGAGCCACCCGCCTCACCGATCCTGGTGCCCGGGATGGTCACGCCGAGCGCCGTCATCGCCTTGGTCACGGGCTGGAAGAAGGTCACCCCGCCCTTGGTGCAGTCGCCGCTGCCGCCCGAGGTCACACCGAGCGCCGTGTTCCCGACGAAGAGCGGGCCGCCGCTGTCCCCGGGTTCGGCGCACACGGTGGTCTGGATCAGCCCGCTGACGCTGCCCTCGGGGTAGTTCACCGTCGCGTTCAGCCCCGTCACCTTGCCGGAGCGCAGTCCGGAGGTGGCGCCGCTGCGGAAGACCTCCTGGCCCACGGTCGGGTCGGCGGCGTTGGTGATCTTCACCTGCTGGCTGTTGCCCACGTCCAGGACGCTGTTCTGGGCGAGCTTGGTGTTGTCGTAGCGCACCAGGGAGAAGTCGTTGCCGGGGAAGTTGGTCTGCACGGTGGTGCCGATGCTGGTCCTGCCCGAGCCGTCCTGGAACCAGGGCGTTCCGGGTGGGCCGCAGTGCCCGGCCGTCAGGATGAAGCCGGTCTGGCCGTTGGTGACGTTGAAACCGGCCGAGCAGCGGCTGCCGTTGGTGAAGATCGGGGCGGCGCCGTTGGTCTTGGTGGTGAACGTCCCCGTAGTGCGCCGCATGCTCACCTCGTCGCCCATCGGCGCGGCCATGTCCTTCATCCGTGACCAGTCGGAGGTGGAGACGGTGCTGTCGCCCAGCACCATCACCTTGTTGGACTTCGGGTCGACCATCCAGGCGGTGCCGGCCACCCGGGGCGCCGAGCGCAGCGTCTCGGTGGCGGATTTCAGCCGGTCCATGCTGTACCGCACCCGCTTGGGCCGCGCCCCGGCCCGGCTGACCTCGTCGGCCGCGTCCGCGTCGGTCACCGCGACCACCGGCTTCCCGTCCGCGGCCACCCAGTTCCCGGCCGTACGGGACGCGCCCAGCTCGGACACCAGCCGGCTCCCGAGATCGGTGCTTCCGCCGCCCTGGGCGTTCTCCCCGTCCAGGACCTGCGAGGAGCCGCCGCTCTCCGCCCCGTGCGCCGATCCGCCCGGTGAGGTCTGGGCGACCAGCAGTCCGCCACAGACCATGGCACCGACGGCCGCGTACCGTACTGCATGGCGCACGCCTCGCCGCGTGTGCTTCACCACCACGTCTCCTTACGTCGATCCAGCGCGTCGCCGACAACCAGAGCCAGGGCTCGGCCGGCAAGGGCCCTCCCTCTTCATACGGGCGGGATCGGCGTCGCGCTCACCTCGGAGCGCGGCTGTTGTGACACGGCCGGGAATCGCGGTGCGGCCCGCTCACTCCGGGACGGTCAGCGGCTCGCCGCAGCGCAGGTTCCACCGGCCGGAGCGGCCGCTCAGCGCGGTCGCCGTGAGCGGGGCGACGTCCAGCCGCCAGAAGGTCAGCGGGGGCAGGTCCAGCGCGTGGACCAGGGCGGCGCGGATCACGGCGGGTTCGGCGACGGCGAGCACCCGTCCGCCCTGTCCGGCCCTCGACTCCAGCCAGGCGCCGGTCCGTTCGATCAGCTCCAGCAGCGTTTCACCGCCGTGCGGCGCCGCCACCGGGTCGGCCAGCCAGGCGGCGACGTCCCCGGGCGCCTCCCGCCCCACCTCCTCCAGGGACCGGCCGCGCCAGCGGCCCACGTCGAGGTCGCGCAGCCCGGGCGCCACCGCCGCATCCAGGGCGAGGGCTTCCGCGGTGCCACGGCAGCGCGCCGAGGGCGCGGTGAACGTCACGTCGTGATGCGGCAGGGCACCCGCGGCGGACCGGGCCCGCCGCGCGGCGGCCGCGTCCGGCGGGGCATCGTCGAAACGCACCTGCCGCAGGGCCGCGTTGACCGCGGGCGCCAGCAGGGTGACATGCACCACCTTGTTCCCCTTTTCCGTACCATTCGCCCACGTAGGGGCGCCGCTTCCGGCGACCGCGCCGTAGCGGCGGCCGGGTGTCGCGCGTTACGGTCTCATGGAAAACGACGGCGTGACGGAAGCCCGGTGAGAACCCGGCACGGTCGCGCCACTGTGTGTCCGGCGGAAAGGCCCCCTGCTGCGGGGCGTCCGGCGGGCGAGTCAGACCCGGCGCCGTCGTGCGAGTACCAACAACCGGGACGCGTGTTCCCAGGAGGTCGCCATGGCTCAGCCCGCCGTTCCGGCACCCAGCGCCCATGAGGGGCGGCATCCGCTCGGACTCCCCCGCCACTGACCCACCCGCCGCGCCGGCTTCGGCTCCGCCCCGGGGGAACCGACACAGCCATGAACGCCCTTCTCCAGAGGAACCACCACCAGTGCCGATAGCACGTCCCGCCCGACGCGCCACCCTGTTGCTGACCGGCGCCCTGCTGCTGACCGCGTGCGGCGGCGGCCCCAAGGCGTCCGCCGGCCCCTCCGGGGACGCCCCCGGATACCCGCGCACCGTGAGCGACTGCGGCCAGAAGGTGCGCATCGAGGCACCGCCCCGGCGGGCGGTGTCGCTCAACCAGGGCTCGACGGAGATCCTGCTCTCCCTGGGGCTCGCCGGCCGGATGTCGGCCACCGCCACCTGGACCGATCCCGTCCTGCCCGGGCTGCGCGCGGCGAACGCCACCGTGCCCCGCCTCGCCGACAACGCGCCCTCGTTCGAGAAGGTGCTCGCCGAGGAGCCGGACTTCGTGTCCGCGTCCTTCGAGTCCACGCTGGGCAAGGGCGGGGTGGCCACCCGTGAGCAGTTCGAGAAGCTCGATGTGCCGACGTACGTCTCCCCGGCCGACTGCGCCAAGGACAACAGCGGAGACGGCGACGGCAGCCGCGCCACCCCGCTGACCATGGACCACGTCTACGGTGAGATCCGCGACCTGGCCAGGGTCTTCGGCGTGGAGGAGCGCGGCGACGCGCTGGTCGGCAAGCTGAAGTCCCGGGTCGCCAAGGCCACCCGGGGCATCGACGCCTCCGGCGCCTCCCTGCTCTACTGGTTCGCCAACTCCGACTCCCCCTATATGGCGGGCTGTTGCGGCGCCCCCGGCATCATCACCGACGCGGTCGGCGCGAAGAACGCCTTCGACGACGCCCATGAGGAATGGCCGCAGATCAACTGGGAGACCGTGGCGGAGCGTAACCCCGACGTCCTGGTGCTCGGCGACCTCTCCCGGAAGCAGGAGTCGGCCGAGACCGCCGCGAAGAAGATCGCTTTCCTGGAGTCCAACCCGGTCACCCGCTCGATGGACGCCGTCCGCCACAAGCGGTACGTCCTGCTCAGCGGGCAGGCCATGAATCCGTCGATCCGTACGGTCGACGGCATCGAGAAGGTGGCCGCCGCGCTGCGCCGCTTCGGTCTCGACCGGTGACCGGTACGGTCGGCACGGCCGGCACGGCCGCCGCGCGCGTACGACGGCTGCGGTACCCGGCGCTGTGGGCGGCCGGGGCCGTGGCGCTGCCGCTGTCGATCGCCTTCGCCATCACGATCGGCCCGGCCGATATCCGGGTCGGCGATGTGTGGGCCACGGTCGCCTCCCATCTGGGCTGGGGCACCACCGGCCTGACGCCGATCCGGAACGGCATCGTGTGGGATCTGCGGCTGCCGCGGACCCTGCTCGCCGCGGTGTGCGGGGCCGGGCTCGCGGTGTGCGGGGCGGTGATGCAGTCGCTGCTGCGCAACCCGCTCGCGGACCCCTTCGTCCTGGGTGTCTCCTCGGGCGCGTCCACCGGCGCGGTCGCGGTGGTGGTACTGGGGGCCGGGGGCGGGGCGGTGTCCGTCTCGGCCGGTGCCTTCGCGGGTGCCGTGGTGTCGTTCGCGCTGGTGCTGGTGCTCAGCCAGGTGCTGGGCGGCACTGCGGACCGGGTGGTGCTGTCCGGGGTGGCCGCGATGCAGCTGTTCTCGGCGCTGACCTCGTTCGTCGTGATGACGACGGCGGACGCGGAGCAGACCCGCGGAGTGCTGTTCTGGCTGCTCGGCTCGCTGGCGAACGTGGGCTGGCCCGAGGTGTGGGTGGGGCTGGCGGTGCTGGCCGTGGCGCTGCTGGTGTGCGGGGTGCACGCCCACGCGCTGGACGCGTTCGCGTTCGGGCAGGACGCGGCGGCCACCCTGGGCGTACGGGTGGCCCGCACCCGGATCGTCCTGCTGACCGTCACCGCGCTGCTGACCGCGGCGCTGGTCAGCTCGGCGGGGGCGATCGGCTTCGTCGGGCTGGTGCTTCCGCACGCCGCCCGCGCCCTGGTGGGCTCCGGACACGCCCGGCTGCTGCCGGTGACGGCGCTGACCGGAGCGGTGTTCCTGGTGTGGGTCGACACCCTGGCCCGTACCGTGCTCGACCCGCAGGAGGTGCCGGTGGGCGTGGTCACCTCGCTGATCGGCGTACCGGCCTTCGTCCTGGTCCTGTACCGCACCCGGAAGGCGGGGACGGCATGAGCGGGGACGGCATGAGTGCGGACGCGGGCACCGGAGTGGGCCTGCGCGCGGAGCGCGTGGCGCGCGCCGCGGGCGGACGGCTGATCGTGGACGGGGTGAGCCTCACCCCGGCGCCGGGGTCGTGCGTCGGGCTGCTCGGGCCGAACGG
This sequence comes from Streptomyces sp. NPDC019937, assembly GCF_040631655.1. Lineage (NCBI taxonomy): Bacteria > Bacillati > Actinomycetota > Actinomycetes > Kitasatosporales > Streptomycetaceae > Streptomyces > Streptomyces sp. NPDC019937. The sequence goes on along the minus strand of NZ_JBEYAL010000028.1, from coordinate 115,685 downwards.
CTCGGGCAAGTCGACGCTGCTGCGGCTGCTGGCCGGGGTGCTGGCTCCCGCCTCGGGCGTGGTCACGCTCGACGGCCGCCCGATGGCGGATCTGCACCGCAGGGCGGTCGCGCGCCGGATCGCGGTGGTCGAGCAGAACGCCGTCACCCAGTCCGAGCTGACCGTGCGCGAGGTGGTGGGCCTCGGCCGCATCCCGCACCGCCGCCCCTGGTCGGGGACGTCGGCGGCGGACGAGGAGGCGGTACGCGACGCCCTGGAGCGCACCGGTCTCGCGGACCGGGCCGAGCAGTCGTGGCACACCCTCTCCGGCGGCGAGCGCCAGCGCGCCCAGATCGCCCGCGCCCTCGCGCAAGCACCCCGGGAACTGCTGCTGGACGAGCCGACCAACCACCTCGACATCCAGCACCAGCTCGATCTGCTGGCCCTCGTCGCGGACCTGCCGGTCACCACGGTCATCGCGCTGCACGATCTGAACCTGGCGGCGATGTACTGCGACGCGCTGCTGGTGCTGCGGGAGGGGCGGGTGTCGGCCGCGGGCGCCCCCGGGGACGTCCTCACCGAGGAGCTGATCGCCGAGGTCTACGGGGTGCGCACGGCCGTCACCCCGGACGGCCCCGACGGGCGCCCGCACATCCGCTTTCTCACCAGGTGATCGGGTACCGGGTCACCCGCCGAGCGCACCTGCGGATGCACACCACCCGAATCACCGGGAGAGTCGGACGTGTCCGACATACCTGACGAGCTGGTTGGGGTGCTGCGGTATGCATATCACCGGACTTGGACATGCAGGACTCTTCATCGAAACCGCGGCGGGTTCGGTTCTGTGCGACCCCTGGGTCAACCCCGCCTTCTTCGGCTCGTGGTTTCCGTTCCCGGACAACACGGACCTGGACTGGGCGCACTACGGGCGGGCCGCGGACTATCTCTACGTCTCCCATCTGCACCGGGACCACTTCGACGCGCAGAACCTGCGCCGCAACGTGCGCAAGGACATCACCGTGCTGCTGCCCGCCTTCGCCACCGATGAGCTGGAACGCGAGCTGCGCGCGCTCGGATTCACCCGGTTCCTGCGCACCGAGAGCGGAAAGCCGATCGAGCGCGACGGCCTGCGCATCATGATCACCGCCCTCACCGGCCCCGGCGACGGCCCGATCGGCGACTCCGCGCTCTCCCTGGACGACGGCAGGACCGTGCTCCTCAACCAGAACGACGCGCATCCGCTGGACATCCCGGCGATCCGTGCGTTCGGCGAGGTCGACGCGTACTTCGTGCAGTTCTCCGGGGCGATCTGGTACCCGATGGTCTACCAGCTGCCGGACTCCGCGAAGCGGGAGTTCGCCGCCCGCAAGCGGCAGGGCCAGTTCGACCGGGCGCTGCGCTACATCGACGCGGTCGAAGCGAAGCACGTCTTCCCCAACGCGGGTCCGCCGTGCTTCCTCGACGACGCGCTCTTCGAGTTCAACGGCACCGGCCGCGACGGCGAGTCCATCTTCACCGACCAGCGGGAGTTCCTGACCCAGCTCGCGCAGGCGCGGCCGGATGTCGCGGCGCATCTGCTGCTGCCGGGCACGGTCGCGGAGCCGGAGGGCACCGCCTGCAAACTCACCCATCGCCACACCGACAAGGAGATCGACCGCATCTTCGGCGACAAGCGCGCCTATCTGCGCGACTTCGCCCGCCGCCAGCGCCCGGCCCTCGCCGCCGAACGCGCCTCGCGCACCCCCGCGCTGTCGCGGAAGCGGCTGCTGGCCGAGCTGAAGCAGTGGTGGGAGCCGCTGCTGGCGCGCGCGGACCACATCTGCACGGGAGTCGGCGGTCCCGTCCGGCTGGACGTGGGCGAGATCCCGGTCGTGATCGATTTCCCGGCGCGGGAGGTACGGGAGTGGAACGGCGAGCGCTGCCGCTACACGCTGTCCACCACGGGCGACCTGGTGGCCACCAACGTCGTCAAGCGCGAGGTCGACTGGTCCAACAGCCTGCTGCTGTCGTTGCGGTTCACCGCGAGCCGCATCGGGCCGTACAACGAGTTCCTGTACGTGTTCTTCAAGTGCCTGTCCATGGAGCGCATCGAGTACGTCGAGAACTACTACGCCTCCGGCGAGGACGACGGCCAGGACATCGAACTCGACGGCTGGCGGATCCAGCGTCGCTGTCCCCATCTGCGCGCCGACCTCGGCCGGTTCGGGCAGATCGAGGGCGATGTGCTCACCTGCACCCTGCACGGCTGGCGCTACGACCTGGCCACCGGGCGCTGTCTGACGGCCGACGGTCACGACCTGCGCGCCACGCGGTGCGAGAATCCGTGAGACGACAGGGGCTCCCTGCGCGTATGGGTTCATGAACCCAGCGAAGGAGTCACACATGGCGCGCAGAAGAGCCCTCGGTCGCCCGAAGAAGCTGATGCTGCTGGTCGGCGCGGTCGCGCTGGCCGGTACGGGAGCCGGAGTGATGGCGACCAGCGGCAACGCCGACACCGGCCCGAGTTCGGTCAAGTCGGCGTCGACCGCGTGCGACGGTTTGACTCAGGCCCTGGCCAACAACCAGAAGTTCATCGCCGACCAGCAGGCGAACCCGGATGCCCAGTCGGACGCCCGGATCGCCAACCGGCAGGCGGTCATCGAGGAGATCAAGCGGAAGCAGCAGGCCTCCGGTTGCGCCGTGGACGCCCCCGCCGCCGCGTCCTCGCCGGGCGGCGGGGACGCGGCGGATGACGCGGCGGCCTCCGGTGACACGGCGGCTTCCGGGGACACCGCCGACGGCGACGTGGTCTGCGCGGGCTCGACGGTCACCCTGTCCGGCGAGGCCGGAGCACCGGCCGCGTCCAGCAACCAGTTCCCCGCCGGCACCAAGCTCAAGGTGACCAATCTGGACAACGACAAGTCCACGACGGTCTCCGTCACCTCGACGTCGGGCAGCTGCGCGCTGCTCAACGACGCCGCCTTCGAGCAGGTCCGTGAGCCGGGCAAGAACCTGATCCGCAACGCACGCATCGAGCGCGTGGGTTAGGCCCTGTCCCTGGCCGCCCCCGCCACGAGGGCCGGGAGCGAGGCCATCGGCCACCGCTCACCGGCCCTCCAGCGGCTGATCAACCCACCGTGCCCCGGCGGGCGGCCACCGCGGCGAGCGCCTGCCAGGCCGCCTCCGGGTGGCAGGTCTCCTCCGGGTCTCCGTTGAACGGGTCGAGCAGCACCGACTCGGCGCCCAGTCGGCGCAGTTCCGCGATGTCGTCCATGACCTGGTCGATCGTGCCCTGTCCGGCCGGGCGTTCGGGACCGGTGACCGGCTCGTCGGTGAGCTTCAGCACCACGCGCGGAGCGAGCCCCGGCACCGGGCGGCCCAGCTCGTCCGCGATGCCCTTCAACCGGTCCAGCGCCTCGCGCAGCCAGTCGAGCGTGAACCAGATGGGGTGCCACGCCTGGCCGTGCCGTACCGCCCGGCGCAGCGCGGCGTCGCTGTTGCCGCCGACCCAGACCGGTATCTCCCCGCTGCGGTAGTCCGCGTCGTTCTCCCAGGCCGTGCGGATGGTCTGGAGGGCCTCGTCGGTCAGTTTCCCGCGCTGCCCGAACTCCACGCCCAGCGCCTCGTACTCCTGCTTCGCCCATCCCACGCCGACGCCGAGGACCAGGCGTCCCCCGCTGAGCTGGTTGAGGTTGGCGGCCATACGGGCGATGAGGAGCGGATGCCGGTACGGGACGACCAGCACGGTGGTGCCCAGCCGCACCCGCTCGGTGATCCCGGCCAGCCAGGAAAGGGTGGTGAAGGGCTCGTAGAAGGGGGCGGGGTACTGCTCCGCCACATCGGGGGTGACCGCGACGTGGTCCGAGACCATCAGCAGGTCGAACCCCAGCCCCTCCACGGTTTTCGCCCACTGCCGCAGCACGTCAGGGCGGGTGCCCGGGCCGAAGTTCGGAACGTTGACTCCTATGTCCATGCGGTCACCCTAAGCAGTGATCAGGATGTCGGGGACAGCGCCCGTACCCCCTGCCGCGCCGCCGTCCGCGCCGCTACTCTCGCTCCATGAACGCCACTTGGAACCCTTCCGCGCCAGGCGTGCTGCGACTGCCCTCGGGGCGGCTCATCCGTGGCCGGGGGCTGCGCCATCCCCTTCCCGAGGGGCCCGCGCCCGACTTCGCGCTGTATCTGCTGGGCCATCAGCCGCCGCCGGTCGACTGGGAGGCCCGCTGGCTGCGCTGGCCCGACTTCCGGTGCCCGCCGGACCGCGAGGAGGCCGCCGCCGCACTGCGCGAGGTGTGGGAGCGGGCCGCGAGCGAGCGCGTCGAGGTGGCCTGCGGGGGCGGCCGGGGCCGCACCGGCACGGCGCTGGCGTGTGTCGCGGTGCTGGACGGTGTACCGCCCGGGGACGCGGTGCGGTACGTACGCGAGCACTACGCGGCGCGCGCCGTCGAGACGCCCTGGCAGCGCCGCTATGTCGCCCGGTTCGGGCAGCCCGTGGCCGGCAGGTGACCTCCGCTTCCCGTCCGGCGCCGAAACTTCGTTGAGCGCCGAAAAGAGCGCGGCATAGTGTCGGCGTCATGACCAAAGCGCCGGACACCGGTTACCCAAAGGAATGGCCCGCCGTGGCGGCGGCAGCCGTCACCGTCGTCTTGTGGGCCTCGGCCTTCGTTTCCATCCGCAGTGCGGGCTCGGCCTATTCACCCGGTGCCCTGGCGCTCGGGAGACTGCTCGCCGGATCGGTGGCGCTGGGCACGATCAGCCTGATACGGCGGGTCGGGTGGCCGCCCCGCGCCGCCTGGCCGGGGATCGCCTGTTCGGGTTTCCTGTGGTTCGGCGTCTACATGGTGGCGCTCAACTGGGGTGAGCGGCTGGTCGACGCGGGCACGGCGGCGATGGTCGTCAACATCGGCCCGATCCTCATCGCGCTGCTGAGCGCCAAGCTGCTGGGCGAGGGGCTGCCGCGGCCGCTGCTGTGGGGGATGGCGGTGTCCTTCAGTGGCGCGGTCGTCGTGGGGGTCTCGATGTCCGGTTCGGGCGGCGCGTCCGTCCTCGGTGTGCTGCTGTGCGTGGTGGCCGCGGTGTCGTACGCGAGCGGTGTCGTCTCCCAGAAGCCGGCGCTGCGGCATGGCGGGGCGCTCCAGGTGACCACGTTCGGCTGTCTGATCGGGACCGTGACCTGTCTGCCCTTCGCCGGGACGCTGGTGTCGGAGGCCGCGCGCGCCCCGCTGTCCGCGACGCTGAACATGGTCTATCTGGGTCTGTTCCCGACCGCGCTCGCCTTCACCACCTGGGCCTTCGCCCTGGCCCGCACCACCGCCGGCCGGATGGGCGCCACCACCTATGTGGTACCGGCCCTGGTGGTGCTGATGTCCTGGCTGGTCCTGGACGAGGTGCCGGGCGCGCTGACGCTCGCGGGCGGCGCCCTGTGCCTGGCCGGGGTCGGGGTCGCCCGCCGCCGTCCGCGCCCGGCGGGCTCGACGGTCGTGACCACCGGCGGCCGCACCGCCAGGGAGACGTCTCCGGCCGATGAGCCCATGAGCTGATGAACTGATGAGCCGCATATCGGCATCAGGCCCCCGCTAGCAGCTTCGGGCTCAGCACCGGCGCGATCCGGCCGTTGTGCCCGGGGCCGCGTGGCACACTTTTCTGCCTGAAATCGATCGCTTCCCGCTCGATATAGTCCGAATGTGACCGGTATCGCAGAGAAGAATCCGCTCCGCCGCGGATGAGCGCGATGCGCGAGGGTACCCATCGCTTCATGGACACAAACGAGCAAACCTTGCTCACGCCCGATCTGCCGCCCGTGGTCGACGTACCGGATCTGACGTTCTCCAGTGGACGTCGCACCACCACGTCCCCGGGCACGGCGGAGCGGAACGGCGAAAAGGAATCCCCCGCCCCCTCCTCCACCCCCCAGCAGCGCCGCCTCGCGGCGTAAAGTCCGGCAACTCGGGCACTGAGCAGGCATGCGTCTTGCAGTGCTCGACATAGGTTCACGTGCCGTTCATCTGAAAATCGCCGACCTGGTTCCGGGCGGGCCGCCCGAGCCGGTGACCACGCTCAAGCAGTCGGTCCACCTGGCCGAGGCGACCGACCACCAGGGCGTGATCAGCCAGGACGCCATCGGGCGTCTGGTCGGCGCCGTGACCGAGAGCGAAGCGGTCGCTACGGCGTATCACGTCGACGACCTGGTGCCCTTGGCGACTTCCGCGGTGCGTGACGCGGCCAACCGGACGGCCGTTCTCGCCGCGATCGAGAACGCGACCGGAATCCGGGTGCGCTTCTTCAGCGGTGTGGAAGAGGCCCGTCTGACCTTCCTGGCCGCGCGCGGCTGGCACGGCTGGTCGGCCGGGCAGATGCTGCTGCTCGACATCGGCGGCGGCTCGATGGAGCTGGCCTGCGGCAGCCGTACGGAACCCGCCGTGGCGCTCTCGCTGCCGCTCGGGGCCGGCCGACTCACCCGCCACCACCTGCCCGACGAGGCGCCGGTCCACAAGCGGGACGTGGCGCGGCTGCGCCAGTATGTGCGTGCCGTCCTCACGGAGGCCACGGTCGACCTGCGCGACCAGCCGACCCCCGCCTCCGCGATCGCCACGTCGAAGACCTTCACCCAGCTCGCGCGGCTCGCCGGGGCCCCCAAGCCGGCGGCCGGGGCATCCGGCCGCGCCACCCTGACCCGCTCCGATCTGCGGCAGTGGATTCCCCGGCTGGCGGCCAGATCCGACGCCGAGCGCGCCCGGCTGCCGGGCATCTCCGCGTCCCGGGCCCATCAGTCGCTCGCCGGGGCGATCGTGGCCGAGGCCGCCATGGAGCTGCTGGACGTGCGGCGGGTCACCATCTGCCCCTGGGCCCTGCGCGAGGGGATCCTGCTGGACCGGCTGGCCGGGCTCGGCGCACAGCCGCTCCCCGCGGCGGCCGTGCCGAGGGCCCGCAACCACGCCCTCCACCGGCTGCACACCGTCTCGTGATCGTCCGCCCTGTTCCCGCCCGGTCCCCCGGGATGATCGCGTGGGCCCGGGGCGTTATGCGGTGCGGACATCTTTGCCGACGACGATGGGGACGGATGACATGCCGATTCAAGGCGAGTACGAGCCGAGCCCGACCCAGTGGGTGCGCGATCAGGTCGAGCTGATGGAGAGTTCCGGCGGCACCAAGGGCACGACGATGCGGGGCATGCCCGTGATCCTGCTGACCACGCGCGGGGCGAAGAGCGGGAAGGTCCGCAAGACGCCGCTGATGAGGGTGGAGCACGAGGGCAGGTACGCGGCGGTGGCCTCGCTCGGCGGCGCCCCCAAACACCCCGTCTGGTACTTCAACGTGCTGGCCGACCCCCGGGTCGAGCTGCGCGACGGGCCGGCGGTGTGGGACATGACCGCCCGCGAGGTCACCGGCGAGGAGAAGGCGCTGTGGTGGCGGCGCGCGGTCGAGGCGTTCCCGGACTACGCCGACTACCAGGAGAAGACCGCGCGCGAGATCCCCGTCTTCGTCCTGGAGCCCGCGGACACTCCGCACTGAGCCCTTGACGCTGGTGGGCGGGGGCACGGCCGCCCGGGCCGTGCCCCCGCTCACCGCGTGACGGCCTCCGCCCGGCCATCACACAATATTCACGCAACCGGACCCGCGGGACGACGGTGATATGCGTCCTCGCGACAAGGGAAACCGGAGGTTAGGCTCGGGTGGCACACCTGCACCACGGCACGAAGGAAGTACCTCAGCATGACCACCGCGAACAAGGGCGACCTGTCCCCGATCTACGACAGTCTCATAGCGGAACAGGGCGACGTTCCCGCCGAGGCCCGGGAAGCGGCCGAGGTGATTCAGCGGGAGGCCGCCGAAGCCCTCGACTGGAGCCGGCTGCGTCCCGGCCAGGACTCCCACCCGCACCAGAAGAGCGAGTGACGAGGAGTCCGTACCGCCTCACCCCAGCGGGTCTTCGGATACGACAACGACAACCGCGCGGCCCGGGGCTCCGGCCGTCGGGCCACGCGCAACAGCGCGAAGACACCGGACCACCACGCGCAGTGACCTCCCTCTTCGATAAGATCCGGGCGACGCACCGGACTTGAAGGCGTCGCACACTTATCGCATGAGGGGAATCTGGTGACTACAGGGGTAGAGACATTCGAGTTTCAGGTCGAGGCGCGCCAGCTCTTGCAGCTGATGATCCATTCGATCTACTCGAACAAGGATGTCTTTCTGCGGGAGCTCATCTCCAACGCCTCCGACGCCCTGGACAAGCTACGGCTGGAATCCCTCCGGGACGGGGATCTGGAGGCGGACACCTCCGATCTCCATATCGCGCTGGAGGTCGACAAGGAGCAGCGCACGCTGACCGTGCGCGACAACGGCATCGGCATGTCGCACGATGACGTGGTGCAGCTCATCGGCACGATCGCGAACTCCGGCACCGCGAAATTCCTCAAGGAGCTGAAGGAGTCGCAGGACGCGGCGGCCTCGCAGGACCTCATCGGGCAGTTCGGGGTGGGCTTCTACTCCAGCTTCATGGTCGCCGACGAGGTGACGCTGCTGTCCCGGCGCGCGGGCGAGAGCCAGGGCACCCGCTGGGTGTCCAGCGGCGAGGGCACGTACACCATCGAGCCGGTCGAGGACGCGCCCCAGGGCACCGCGGTCACGCTGCGGCTCAAGCCCGAGGACACCGAGGACCACCTCTACGACTACGCCTCGCCGTGGAAGATCCGGGAAATCGTCAAGCGGTACTCGGACTTCATCACCTGGCCGATCCGCATGGCCGGGGAAAGCGCCACCAGCACGTCCGAGGACGACGGCGCGTCCGAAGACGGCGGCACCGCCGAACTCGAGACGATCAACTCGATGAAGGCGTTGTGGGCCCGCCCCCGGGGCGAGGTCACCGACGACGAATACAACGAGTTCTACAAGCACATCAGCCACGACTGGAACAACCCGCTCGAAACCATCCGCATGCAGGCGGAGGGCACCTTCGAATACCAGTCGCTGCTGTTCATTCCCTCCCGCGCGCCGCAGGACCTGTATATGCAGGACCGTAAGCGGGGTGTACAGCTCTACGTCAAGCGCGTCTTCATCATGGACGACTGCGAAGCGCTCATGCCGGAATATCTGCGCTTCGTCAAGGGCGTCGTCGACGCCGCGGACCTCTCGCTGAATGTATCGCGCGAGGCCCTTCAGCAGGACCGCCAGATTCAGCTGATGCGCCGCCGGCTGGTCAAGAAGGTGCTGTCGACGGTGAAGGACATGATGTCCGACAACGCCGAGCGGTACGCGACGTTCTGGAAGGAGTTCGGCCGCGTCCTCAAGGAAGGTCTGCTGGGCGATTTCGAGAACCGGGACGCGATCCTGGAGGTCTCCTCGTTCGGCTCGACACATGACGCGGAGCAGCCGACCACGCTGCGGAGTTACGTGGAGCGCATGAAGGACGGGCAGGAGCACATCTACTACATGACGGGCGAGTCCCGCTCGATCGTGGAGAATTCGCCCCATATGGAGGCGTTCCAGGCCAAGGGGTACGAGGTGCTGGTGCTCACCGACCCCATCGACGAGCTGTGGGTCGACGCCGTCCCCGAGTTCGAGGGCAAGCAGCTGCGGTCGGTCGCCAAGGGGCAGGTCGACCTCGACGGCGAGGACGAGTCGAACGAGGGCGGGCCCGAGCGCGAGCAGCAGAAGAAGGACTTCGCCGATCTGCTGGCCTGGATGACGACGACGCTGAGCGAGCAGGTCAAGGAGGTGCGGCTGTCCTCCCGCCTCACCACCTCCCCGGCCTGCATCGTCGGCGACACCCACGATGTCACTCCGGCCCTGGAGAACATCTACCGCGCGATGGGGCAGAACGTGCCCCAGATCAAGCGCATCCTGGAGCTGAACCCCACGCACCCGCTGGTCAGCGGGTTGCGCGCGGCCCACGGCGAGCGCCCGATGGACTCCGGCCTCGCGGAGACGGCCGAACTCCTCTACGGGATGGCCCTGCTCGCCGAGGGCGGGGAGCTGAGCGACCCCTCGCGCTTCATCAAGCTGATGGCCGGTCGCCTGGAGCAGACGCTGTGACCCGCGCCCTCCCGGTGGGCCGTCGCCACGGCCCACCGGGAGGGCTTTTTGCCGGACCGGCAATTTCCCTCCGCTTCTCCCCGGCCGCCACCGCATGATCGTGGCGTGGTGGGGCCGCAGGGCCCCGGCGGCTCAGGGAGGATCCATGCACCACCGGCTGGTCGACGTTGCGGATGCCCGTATCCATGTGGTGGAGGAGGGCTCGGGCCCCCTGGTCCTCCTGATCCACGGCTTCCCCGAGACATGGCGCTCCTGGCGCCATCAGCTCCCCGCGCTCGCCGCGGCCGGGTATCGCGCGGTGGCCCTCGACGTACGCGGCTACGGCCGCTCCTCCAAGCCCCGTGACGTGGCGGCGTACCGCATGCTCGCCCATGTCGCCGACAACGTCGGCGTGGTCCGCGCCCTCGGCGAGGAGACCGCGGTGGTCGTGGGGCACGACTGGGGCTCCCCCATCGCCGCGAACTCCGCGCTGCTCAGGCCCGATGTCTTCACCGCCGTGGGGCTGCTGGGCGTGCCGTACGCGCCCCGGGGCGGTCCACGGCCCAGCGAGATCTTCGCGCGGATCGGCGGGGACGAGGAGTTCTACGTCGGCTATTTCCAGCAGCCGGGGCGGGCCGAGGCGGAGATCGAGCCCGATGTGCGCGGCTGGCTCGCCGGGTTCTACACCGCGCTCTCGGGCGACGCGGCACCCTCCCCCGACGGCGGCAGCCCCTTCTTCGTCCCGCGGGGCGGGCGGATGCGGGACCGCTTCCCCGACGGCCCGCGACCCGCCTGGCTCACCGAGGCCGACCTCGACGCGTGCGCGGCGGAGTTCGAGCGGACCGGGCTGACCGGGGCGCTGAATCGCTACCGCAACGCCGACCGCGACTGGGAGGATCTCGCCGCGTGGGACGGGGCACCGCTCACCCGGCCCTCGCTGTTCCTGGCCGGGGAGCGGGACGCCTCGCTCGGCTGGCTGGCCGACGCCATCGCCGCCTACCCCACCACCCTCCCGGGCCTGGTGTCCTCGCACCTCCTCGACGGCTGCGGCCACTGGGTGCAGCAGGAGCGCCCGGAAGAGGTCAACCGGCTGCTGATCGCATGGCTGGGGGCGCTCGGCTGAGGACGTCTCAGCCGAGGTGTTCGGCGGCCGCCGCGCGGATCAGCTGGCGCAGCGCGTCGTAGTAGACGCGGTGGTCGGTCATGGCGGGCAGCACCACGTCCAGCTGCCCCGTGAGCACCGGGAACTCCTCGGGATCCAGCGCGGCGAGCGCCGTACGCGCCGTGGCCAGGGCCCGCTTCCCGTCGCGGTGGTCGACGAAGGCGATGGCGCCGAGGGTGAGCAGATACAGCCGGCGGTAGACCTGGACGGCCGCCGCCGGTGTCATCCCGGCGGCGATGCTCTGGGCGAGCTGTGGCTCCACCAGGCGGCTCAGCAGCTGCGGGCCGAACCAGGAGCGGCCCGCGCGCAGCGCCGCCAGCCCCGGGTGCCGGATCAGCACCTCGTAGAGCGCGGTGAAGCGGGTCTCGGTGGCGTCGGCCCAGTCGGTGTCCCGCGGTACCTGGGGCAGCAGCGTGGCCAGGTGGTCGGCGCAGGCGTTCAGCAGTCCGTCGAAGTCACCGCAGCGGCGGAAGACGGTGGCGTGCGAGACGTCGAGGCGCTGTGCCACCGCCCGGAAGCTCAGGGCCTCGGGGCCCTCCTCGTCGATGACCGACAGGGCCGCCACCGCGATGGTGTCCAGGGCGGGTGTTCCGGCCGCGGTGGTCGGCTTCTTCCTCACGGGCGCTTCCTTATCACGGGCTTCTTTCCCACGGACCAGCGTGTAACAGTGGTTGTTACAGTGTATCGCGTGGTTGCTCATCAAGATATACAGGCCGCGGGGCGGCGCGTCGCGGGGCACGTCCGGCCGGTCGCGCTCGCCCCGGTGGACGAGGGAGCCTTCGGCGGCGCCGAGGGCTGGCTGGCGCTGGAATTCCTGCAGCACACCGGGTCCTTCAAGACGCGCGGGGCGTTCAATTTCATCGGCAGCCACGTCGAGGCGGGCACCGTTCCGGACGCGGGTGTCGTCATCGCCTCCGGCGGCAACGCCGGGCAGGCCTGCGCCTGGGCGGCGGCCCGGCACTCCGTGACCGCCACGGTGTTCGTGCCCGAGACGGCGCCCGCGGTCAAGGTCGGCAGGCTGCGGGCGCTCGGGGCGGATGTGCGCCAGGTCGGCCGGGAGTACGCCGAGGCGCTGGACGCCTCCCGCGCGTACGCCGCCGAGGCCGGCGCGCTGGAGTCGCACGCCTACGACCATCCGCTGATCGCGGCCGGTGCGGGCACCGTGATGGAGGAGATGCTGCGGTGCCGCCCGGACCTGGACACGGTGGTGGTGTCGGTCGGGGGCGGCGGGCTGTTCACCGGGGTCGCGGCGTCCGCGCTGGAGCACGGCGTCCGGGTGGTGGCCGTGGAGCCGCGCGGCTCCCGCGCTCTGAACGCGGCGCTGGAGGCCGGGGCGGTGGTCGACGTGCCCGTGGACTCGGTCGCGGCGGACTCGCTGGGGGCGCGGCGCGCAACGCCGATGGCGCTGGAGTGGGCGCGCGAGGACGGGGTGCGGTCGGTGCTCGTGCCCGATCAGGCGATCGTCTCGGCGCGGCAGGCCCTGTGGGACGACCGCCGGATCGCGGTGGAGCACGCCGCGGCGACGGCGCTGGCGGCGGTGCGGTCGGGGGCGTACGAGACCCGGCCGGGCGAGAAGGTGGCGGTGCTGCTGTGCGGGGCCAACACCGATCCGGGGGACCTGGCACGCCCATAGCCACGAGGATCCCGACCCGCCCCTGTCCCGAATGCGGGAAGGGGCGGGTGCGGCCGGTGGCCGTCTACTCCCCCGCGTACGCCTTCCGCAGTGCGCCGATGTCGAACTTGACCATCGACATCATGGCCTCCATGGCGCGCTTCGCCTTCACCGGGTCGGAGTCGGCGATCATCTCCATGAGGACCTGGGGGACGACCTGCCAGGACACCCCGAACTTGTCCTTCACCCAGCCACACGCGACCTCCTGGCCGCCGCCCTCCAGGAGCCGGCCCCAGTAGTAGTCGACCTCCTCCTGGTCGGCGCAGTGGATCTGGAACGAGATGGCCTCGTTGAAGGTGAACTCCGGCCCGCCGTTGAGCCCGACGAACTTCTGGCCGTTGATCTCGAAGTCCACGGTCAGCACCGAACCGGGGGCGCCGGGGCCGGCCTCGGTGTGGCGGACGGTCCGGCCGAGCTTGCCGTCCTTGAAGATCGAGACGTAGTGGTGCGCCGCCTCTTCGGCCCGGCCGTCGAACCACAGGCATGTGGTGAAACCGTCGCTGGCCATCGGTGCCTCCTGCTGGTGGGAGTGTTTACCTTTACCGACCGGCGCCGCGCGGCAAACTCATCGCTCCTCGGCGCCCTGGTCTCCGGTGAGATACGTGTGCAGCCGGCCGGCGCCTTCGAGCATGGCCGTGGTGCGCCGGGTCAGCCCCTCCCGGCGCTCGGCGATGACCTCGCGCAGGGCGGCGCTGCCGCCGGTGCGGCGCAGCCCCTCCAGGACGGGCCGGATCCGGTCCAGCGGGTAGCGGTCCTGCCGCAGCATATGGATCATCCGGGCATCCCGGACGTCGGCCGGGCGGTACGTGCGGTACCGGGTGCCGCGCTCCCGCTTCGGGACCAGCAGCCCGGCCGACTCCCACACCCTGAGCGCGGAGGTGCGGACGCCGAGGTACGCGGCCACTTCGCCGATGCGCAGGGCCCCCCGCGGTACGTCCAGGGCCTCGGGGGTCTGTCCGGCGACCGCTTCGAGCGCCTCGCCCGCGGCCCGCAGCGACAGCCGCTGGTCGTGCACGGCCGCGTGGGCGGCGTCCACGAGGCTGAGCGCCAGGGGTACGTCCCCGGCGTGCACCGCCCGCATGACCTCCCGGGCCGTCTGCTGTCCGTACCCCGGGACGAGCGCGTCGTAGGTGACCAGCGCCCGGCGGTGGCGGGTGTCGAGCCTGCGGTAGCCGGCCGGGGTGCGGGGCGCCGGGGGCAGGACCCCCGCGTCGACGTAGTTGCGGATCTGCTGGGTCGAGACTCCGGCCGAGCGCGCCAGATCGATGGGACGCAGCGGTGTTTCAGTGCGGCTCATGGGGTGAGCCTACCCGCGCTTCTTTCACGGCGAGTTGAGGGTTTTCCGACCTCACTGCCCGTCACAGCGGCGCCGGATGGTGAAAAGTCTCTACGCGGCACTTCAATGAAACACTTGAAGGCATGGATGTCAGCGACAGCGACGATGTACGACACCACCATGCCGCGGACGGCCACGATGTGATCCAGGTCCGCGGGGCCAGGGAGAACAATCTGCGGGGCGTCTCCCTCGACATACCCAAGCGGCGGCTCACCGTCTTCACCGGAGTCTCCGGGTCCGGGAAGTCCTCGCTCGTCTTCGACACGGTCGCCGCGGAGTCACAGCGGCTGATCAACGAGACCTATACGGCGTTCGTGCAGAACTTCATGCCGACGGTCGGCCGCCCGGACGTCGACGCGCTGCGCAATCTCAGCGCCGCGATCGTCGTCGACCAGGAGCGGATGGGCGCCAACTCCCGTTCCACCGTGGGCACCGCCACCGACGCCCACACCATGCTGCGGATCCTGTTCAGCCGGATCGGCACCCCGTATGTGGGCCCGCCGCTCGCCTTCAGCTTCAACACGGCCGAGGGCATGTGCCCGCGCTGTGAGGGGCTGGGCCGGGTGTCGGAGATCGACATCGGCCAACTGGTCGACCGGGAGCGGTCGTTGAACCAGGGGGCGATCACCGTCCCCGGATTCGGGGTGGACACGTGGTACTGGCAGCTCTTTGCGCACTCCGGCCTTTTCGACCCCGATGCCCGGCTCGGGGACTACACCCCCGAGCAGTGGGAGGACTTCCTGCACAAGCCCGCCACCAAGATCAAGTTGGGGAAGAACAACCTGACCTACGAGGGGCTGGTCACCAAGGTCCGGAGGCTGTACCTGGCCAAGGACCGGGAGACGATGCAGCCGCAGGCGCGCGCGTTCGCGGACCGGGCGGTCGCTCTCGCCCGCTGTCCCGACTGTGACGGCTCCCGGCTGAACGAGGCCGCCCGGTCCTGCGCGGTCGACGGCCGCACCCTGCCGGAGTGCTCCGCGATGCAGATCAGCGACCTGGCCGCGTTCGTCCGCGGCATCCGGGACGACGCGGTCGGGCCGGTCCTGGAAACCCTGCGCGGCACACTGGACTCGCTGGTGGAGATCGGTCTCGGATATCTGAGCCTGGACCGGGAGTCCGGCACGCTCTCCGGTGGCGAGGCGCAGCGGGTGCGGATGGTCCGCCACCTCGGTTCGAGTCTGTCGGATGTGACGTACGTCTTCGACGAGCCCACCGTCGGACTGCATCCGCATGACATCCGGCGGATGAACACCCTGCTGCTCCAGCTGCGCGACAAGGGCAACACGGTGCTGGTGGTGGAGCACAAGCCGGAGACGATCCGGATCGCCGACCATGTGGTGGATCTGGGCCCCGGCGCCGGTGCGGCGGGCGGGCTGATCACCTACGCGGGCGATCTGGCCGGGCTGCGGGCCTCCGGCACCCTGACGGGCGACTACCTCGGCCACCGGGTGAGCCCGCGCGACAAGGTGCGCAAGCCCCGCGGGCACCTGTCGATCACCGGCGCGCGGCTGCACAATCTGCGGGACGTCGATGTGGACATCCCCCTCGGGGTGCTCACCGTCGTCACCGGGGTCGCCGGGTCCGGCAAGAGTTCCCTGATCCACGGGTCGCTCGGCGGACGGGACGGGGTGATCGTCGCCGACCAGTCGGCGATCCGTGGCTCACGCCGCAGCAACCCTGCCACGTACACGGGGCTGCTGGACCCGATCCGGTCGGCGTTCGCCCGGGCCAACGGGGTGAAGCCGGGCTTGTTCAGCGCCAACTCCGAGGGGGCGTGCCCCCGTTGCAAGGGCATCGGCCTGACCTACACCGATCTCGCGATGATGGCCGAGGTGGCGTCGGTGTGCGAGGAGTGCGAGGGCAGGCGGTTCAAGGCGGAGGTGCTGGCGTACCGGCTGCGCGGGCGCAGCATCGGCGATGTGCTCGGCATGTCGGTGACCGAGGCGCGGGAGTTCTTCACCACCGGGCAGTCGCGGGTGATCCTGGACCGGCTGATGGCGGTGGGGCTCGGCTATCTCGGGCTCGGCCAGCCGCTCACCACCCTGTCCGGTGGTGAGCGGCAGCGGCTCAAGCTCGCCATCCACATGGCGAGGAACGGCACGACGTACGTGCTGGACGAACCGACGACCGGGCTGCATCTGGCCGATGTGGACCAGTTGCTGGCGCTGCTCGACCGGCTGGTGGACGACGGCAACACGGTCGTCGTCATCGAGCATCACCAGGCGGTGATGGCGCACGCGGACTGGATCGTCGACCTGGGCCCGGGGGCGGGCCATGACGGCGGCCGGGTGGTCTTCACCGGGACGCCCGCCGACCTCGTGGCCTCCGGTACGTCGCTGACCGCCACGCATCTGCGGGAGTACGTCGGCGGGTAGCCGCCGGGGGTCAGCGGGGCGGTGGCGGGGGTGCGGGGGCGCCCGCGGGCGGGGCGATCTTCGGGTACGACGCGCTCCGGCCCGGGGCGTCCGCCGCCGCCACCGCCCCCGCGTCCGCCGCCGCGTCCCTGGGCATCAGGGCGTCGCGGGCGGCGCCCGGGTCCCAGCCCGTGTCGACCACGCGCTTTTGCACCAGGACGGCGGCGCCCAGCACCGCCAGGCCGATGAGCAGGATGAGGGCGAGGCCCACCCCGCCACCGGCCTTGCCCGCGTTGCCGATGAGCGCGCCGAGCCAGCCGAAGTCGGCGTCGCCGAAGGTGGTGTTCTGCTGCCCGAACGCGCCGAGCACCTTGAGCAGCAGGGCGGGCAGGAAGGTGATGAGCACGCCGTTGAGGAACGCGCCCACGGCGGCCCCGCGCCGGCCGCCGGTGGCGTTGCCGTAGACGCCCGCCGCGCCACCGGTGAAGAAGTGCGGCACCAGGCCCGGCAGGACCAGCGCGAGCCCGAACGCCGGGTTGAACACCCAGGTGAGCAGTGCCAGGCTGACCAGGCCGCCGGTGAAGCTGGAGAGGAAGCCGATGAGCACGGCGTTCTGCGCGTACGGAAAGACGATCGGGGCGTCCAGGGCGGGCAGCGCGCCCGGCACGACCTTGCTCGCGATGCCCTGGAAGGCGGGCACGAGTTCGCCGAGGATCGTCCGCACACCGAAGAGGATGACGGCGACGGCGATGCCGAACTGCAGACCCTGCATCACCGACTGCATCACATAGTTGCCGGTGTCCGTGGCCGCTGTTCCGGTGCCGGTGGCGAACGCCTTGAAGGCCGTCTGCTGCCCCGCCTCGAGGAGGAAGAGCACCGCCATCACCACATAGATGAACAGCATGGACAGGGCCGTGGCCACCATCGAGTCGCGCAGGAAGCGCAGCCCCTCGGGGAGCTTCATCTCCTCGGTGCTGCGGCTGCGCCTGCCGACCACCTTCCCGGCCGCGCCCGCCACCACGTAACCGGCCGTGCCGAAGTGGCCGATGGCGACGGTGTCGTTCCCCGTGACCCGCTTGGTCCAGGGGTGGGCGAACGCGGGCATGGCCACCAGCATGATGCCGAGCAGCACGCCGCCGACCGCCACCACGACGACGGTGGACTGGCCGGCGCCCGCCAGCACCACGGTCAGCAGGGTGGCCATGAACAGCATGTGGTGTCCGGTCAGGAACACATAGCGCAGCGGCGTGAACCGGGCCAGCAGCAGGCTGACCACGAAGCCCAGGATCATCAGCCAGGCGACGCGCGACCCGAACTGTGCCTGGGCGATGCCGACGATGGCCTCGTTGGTCGGGATCACGCCGTGCGCGCCGGTGACGCCCTGGATCATCGTGCCCAGCGGGGCGAGGGAGTTGGTGACCAGCCCCGCGCCCGCTCCGATGAGCAGAAAGCCGAGGGTCGCCTTGATGGCGCCGCCGATGATCTGCCCGGTGGTCTTCTTCATCGCGATGAGTCCGACGGCGGTGATGATGCCGATCAGATACGCGGGTTCGCTCAGGATCTCGTTCACGAGAAACTTCGCGGGTGTTACGAGCCAGCCCATGATTCTTCCACTGTTCCCGTCAGCTCGGTCGGACGTCGTACGTGTCCCGGAGCACCGCGTCGACCTCCGCGGTGCTCGTGAAGTCCTGAACCACCTTCACCGGCCGTCCCACGTCGCCCAGGGTCCGGGCGATCTCGCGGGAGGTGAGCAGGGCCACGGCCTCGGACGCCTTGCCCTTCGCGGAGATGGTGTCGGTGGCCTCCACGGTGACGTACGCCGACCACCCCCAGCGGTCCAGCACCTGCTCCAGGGTGTTCTTGAGGAAGAGGCTCGTGCCCACACCGTTGCCGCACACCGTGAGGATCTTGTGCAGCGAGGGCCCGGCCGCCGTGGGCTTCCCGGCGGCGGGGGCGGGCCGTTCGGCGTCGCCGCCCAGCACGGCGCGCAGCGCCTCGGGGGTGGGCGCGGCGGCGAGGGCCGCCGTGGCGGCGGGGTCGCCGAGCAGCCGGGCCAGGCTCGCCATCGCGGAGGTGTGTGCGCCGGAGTCGGTGGCGGCGAGGGCCACGACCAGGGCGACCGGATCGTTGGTCTCGTGGCCGAACGCGACGGGTTCGGCCAGGCGCACCCAGGACATGCCGGTCGCGCGTACGGCGGGAGAGGGCCGGGCGTGGGCGAACGCCACGCCGGGGGCGACGACGATGTACGGCCCGTTCTCCTCGACGCTCGCGATCATCTCGGCGGTGTACTCGGCGGTGGTGCGGCCCGCTTCCACCATGAGTCCGCCGGCGATCGCGATCGCCTCACGCCAGTCCGCCGCCCTCGCGCCGAGCCGCACGGACTCGACGGGGAGCAGGTCTATCAGTTCGTCCATGGCGCGAAATCCTCGCATCCCCGCCCTGCGTCCCAGGTGGCGAGGGGTCCTCCAGGCGCGGCCGCCCGCCGAGGCGGGAGCCGGCCCAGCCCAGCAGGAAGCCCACCGGGATGGTGATCAGGCCCGGGTTGCGCAGCGGGAACCAGTGGAAGTCGCGGTCGGGGAAGACCGCGAGGGCGCCGCCCGAGACGGCCGGGGAGAAGACGATCGTGAGGAGGGTCAGGCCGAGGCCGCCGTACATCGCCCAGCGCATTCCGGCCACCGTGAAACCGCGCCACATCGTCCCGTACAGCAGGACCGGCAGCAGCGCGGAGGCAGCGGCCGTGAAGGTGAAGGAGATCAGGACCTGGCGGTTCCAGGCTTGCGTCACGAGCGCGAGGGCGACGGCCACCACGCCGACGCTCACGATCGCCGCGCGGGCCGCGGCGAGTTCGCGGACCGGGGAGAGTCGTTCCGGGAGCACGACCTTGGCCAGCACATCGTGGGCGAGGGAGGCCGCGGCGGCGAGGGTGAGCCCCGCGACGGCCGCGAGCGTGGTGATGACGACCGCGCAGGCGATGAGGGTGAACAGCAGGCTGCGGTGGGCCGCGGCGTCGGGGTCGAGCGCGCGGGTGAGCAGCAGCAGGGAGTTGGTGCCGGTGGGGTCGGCGGCACGCAGCGCCGGGAGCCCGACGATGGCCGTGGCGCCGGCGCCGACGACGACGATCAGCGCGCCCAGCGCGGCGACGGCGCCGACGGCCCAGGTCGTGGCGGCGCGGGCGGCGCGGGCGCCGCGGATCGGGTGCAGCCGCATGGTGATGTGCGGCAGGCAGGCCGCGCCGACGGCCAGGGTGAGCTGGACGCTGATGACGTCCAGCTTGCCGGTGAAGGAGTCGCCGAACTGGCGGCCGGACTCCCAGAAGGCGTCGCCGTAGCCGCTCTTGTCGGCCGCCGCGCCGAAGAGGCGCGCCGGGTTCCAGTCGAAGGGCTTGACGACCAGCACGGCGAGCAGGATGAACGCGCCCAGCAGGATGACGGTCTTGAGGATCTGGATGAAGCCGGTGCCCTTCATCCCGCCGAGGGCGGCGTAGCAGACCATGAGGGAGCCGATGAAGATGGTGCAGCCGGTGACCGAGGCGGCGCCGGGGATGCCGATCAGCAGGGACATCATGTCGCCCGCGCCGTTGAGCTGGACGGTGAGCAGCGGCATGGTGACCGCCAGCACCAGGACGGCGGTGCCGATCCGGGCCGGGCGCTCGCTCAGCCGCTCGGACAGCACATCGCCCAGGGTGTACCGGTCGCGTCCGCACAGGGGCCCGGCCATCACCAGCATGAACAGCAGGATCGAGACCACGGTGGACAGGGTGATGAGGACACCGTCGAATCCCGCGATGGCGATGGTGCCGGTGGTGCTGAGGACGGTGGCGGCCGAGATGTAGTCGCCCGCGATGGCCAGGCCGTTCTGCAGGGGGCCGAGCGCGCCGGTGCCGACGTAGAACTCGGAGGGGTCGTCGCTGTCGGTGGCCGCCAGGATGCAGAGCAGGAACGATACGGCGACAAAGCAGGCGAACAGCACGAACGCCAGGGTTCTCGGCTCGAAGTCGCCGCTCATCGCTCCCTCTCGCGGGTGTCCTCGGCGGGGGCACGTCGCTCGGCCCGGACGAGAACGGTGACCAGGACCGCCGCGTCGGCGGCCACCAGCAGGGCGCCCACCGTGAAACCGCCGCTCGCTCCGATGGCGATCCCTCCGCCCGCGGTGCAGTTGACCACCACGGCGGCCAGATGGCAGGCGAGCGCGGCACACGCGGCCCGCGCCGTCCACGGCCACGGCCGCCGCCACCGTGGCGAGCGCCGCGCCCGGCGCTCCCCACGGTGTCCGGAGCGGGAGCCGGGGTGGTCCGGACGGAAGCCGGGGTGGTCCGGACGGGAGTCGGGGTGCGTGCCGGGGCGGGGGCCCATCGCCTCCGGCGGCCGCGGTGGCATGACCTCGGCGGTGCGCACCGGGCGCGGTTGTGTGGCCTGCCCCCATGCGTGATCGGACATGTCGTGCTCCTCGTGGCGGATCCGTCCGGTACGGGTGGACGGGACCGCCACGACAGCAGCTCACCGGGACCGCCGTACAGTCCGTCGAGGGACCGCGTGGCAGAGGCACATGATCCACTGGCAGCCGTTGTGCACGCCCACACTCATCCTGGTCATGCGAAGCCGTTTACCGGCTTTCCGGCCGCAAAGGTCTGTACCGGAGCCTCACGCCCCCGGTCAGGGCGGCAGCAGTCCGTGTGCCGCGAGGGCGAGCGACAACTCGACGACGTCGCGCGGGCGGTGCAGCGTCCGCCCGGTCAACTGCTCGTAGCGGCGCAGCCGGTTGAGGACGGTGTTGCGGTGGCAGAACAGGGCCCGCCCCGCCTCGCGCGCCGATCCGTCGGCGTCCAGCCAGGCCGTCAGGGTCTTCAGCAGGACGTCCCGGTCGGCGGGTTCGAGCGCCAGGACGGGCCCGAGCATGCGGTCGGCGAGCGCGGTGGCCAGGTCCGGGGAGGACACCACCAGGGCCTCCGGGTAGTGCTCCTCCAGCAGCGCCGCCCCGCCGGTGGCGGGGCATGCGCGCAGCGCCGTGTCGGCGAGCAGGCGGGCGGCGTTCACCGAGGCCAGGCCCGTGACGGCGGGGCTGACCCCGGCCCGGGCGCCGGGCGGGACGGTGAGGGAGCGCGCCACCTCCTTGGGGTGGCCGTCCCCGAGGAGGACGATCGCGTGGGCGGTGGACTCACCCGTGTGCCACACCGTACGGCCGCCGCCGTGGACCTCCGGCGGGCGCGGCGCGGCGGGCCCGGAGCCCGAGTGGTCCATGGCCACGACCGCGTAACGCCCCTGCTCGGGCAGGCCCAGCACCTCCTCCGCCTCCGGGAAGTCGCTCACCCGGGCGGTGCCGTCCAGCAGCGCCTCGACGATGATCCGGAACCGGTTCTCGCGGTGCCAGGCGAGCTGCCGTCCGACCTCGTGGTACGCCTCGGAGACGAGCGTGCAGTGCTCGTCGACGAAGTTCCAGATGTCGGACGCCACATGGACCAGCCCCCGGGCGCCCACCGGGTCCTCCCGCGAGGCCGTCTCCACCAGCTCGTCCCAGACGACGGTGCACCCGATGCGGAAGCCGTGCAGCAGTGCGTCCAGCGGGAGGCCCTGGGCCGCGCGGTCGGCGCCGATCCGCCAGGAGACGGAGCGGGCCGTCTCCCGGGTCTCCTTGGGATACAGCAGGGAGCGCACATTGTTGGACAGCGAGTCGTTGACGTCCCGCCACAGCTCGTGCGGATCGATGGAACCGGCGCGGTAGACGGGTTCTCGCTCCCGCATCAGGGCGACCACCTCGTCGGTCAGCCGCGGCAGTTCGTCGATCAGGACGCGGGCGGTCCGGTGCAGCAGCGCGATGGCCTCGGGGTCGGCCCGCGAGCGTATGGGCGGGCGGGCGGCGGGCATCCGGGGCAGCGCCCGGGCCCTGTCGGCAGACAGTCGGCTGGCAGAGCGCCCGGCGGCGGGGCCGACGGTGCGGGAGCCGGTGACTGGGTGCATGACGTTCCTCCACCTCTGACGTGCGATGCGCCGCTCGACGCGGCATCATGAGGCCCGCTCCACTCCGGGCCGGGCCTCCCCCGCTATTGCATCATCGGCATACCGCCTGGTCGGTGTCTTCGGTCAATTCCCTTCCGCGCCGACGCACCGTCAGGCCGCTGGAGCCGGTCCACGGGGCGCCGGAGCCACGGCGGTACGGTGGGGCCGCACCGGCGATGGTGACCGGTGCTGCCCCACGACGTGAGAGAAGGTTGCGGCAATGGTTTCCGCGCACGGCGCCTCCCTTGACATCCCCACCCCCGACGGGATTGCCGACGCCTACCTGGCCCATCCCGACGACGGGAACCCGCATCCCGGCGTCCTGCTGTACCCGGACGCGTTCGGTCCGCGCGCCTCGGTCGAGGAGGCGGCGAAGCGCCTCGCCGGCCACGGCTACACCGTGCTGGTGCCCAACGTCCTCTACCGCGCGGGGCGGGCGCCCGTGGTGGAGCTGCCGGAGTTCATCGACCCCTCGAACCGGTCGGACCTCTTCGACCGGCTCGGCCCGCTGATGAGGGCGCACACGCCCGAACTGGCGGTGCGGGACGCCGGTGCGTACCTCGACTGGCTGGCCGCCTCTCCCCAGGTCGCGGACGGGCCCGTGGGCAGCGTCGGCTACTGCATGGGCGGCGTGCTTGCGGTGCGCACCGCGGCGGCCCACCCCGAGCGGGTCGCGGCTGCGGCCAGCTTCCACGGCGGTCATCTGGTCACGGACGCCCCGGACAGCCCGCACCGGCTCGTCGACCGGATCTCGGCGGAGCTGTACTTCGGCCACGCCGACCAGGACCCGTCGATCCCGGCGGACCAGATCGCCGTGCTGGAGCAGGCCATGGACGCGGCCGGGGTGCGCTACCGCAGCGAGGTGTACGAGGGCGCCCACCATGGGTTCACGCAGGTCGACACCGCCATGTACGACGCCGCCGCGGAGGACCGGCACTGGCGGGAGCTGCTGGCGCTCTTCGAGCGCGCGCTGGGCGAGTAGCCGAGCGCCCGTTGGGGCGAGTAGCACCCCATCGGCGGCCCGTTGAACACACCGCCCCTCCCTCTCGTACTCCCCGGCATGACCGCGCATCGCCTCGCCGCCCCGGCCGCCGTCGCCGGAACCGCCTCGCTGCTGCTCACCGTGGTGGGCGCCGGGCCCGCCCTGGCCCACGGGGCGCCGGTGGCCCCGGTCAGCCGGACGGTGGCCTGCTCGCCGGAGGGCGGGCGGGAGGCGCGGTCGGCGGCCTGCACGGCGGCGAAGGCGGCCGGGGGCGCGGCGTTCGGCGAGTGGGACAATCTGCGCGTCGCCGGGGTGAACGGCAAGGACCGGCAGCGGATCCCGGACGGCAAGCTGTGCAGCGCGGGCCTCGACGGATACCGGGGGCTGGACCTGCCGCGCGCGGACTGGCCCTCGACGCGGCTCGCCCCCGGGGCCGCCCTCACGCTCGACTACAGCTCCACGATTCCGCACACCGGCGCCTTCGAGCTGTATCTCACCAAGCGGGGCTACGATCCGACGCGGCCGCTGAAGTGGTCCGACCTCGACGCCAAGCCGTTCGCGAAAGTGAAGGACCCGGAGCTGACCGACGGGGCCTATCACCTCAAGGCGAAGCTGCCGTCGGACCGCCGTGGCCGTCAGGTCCTGTACACGATCTGGCGCAACTCCAGTACGGCGGACACGTATTACTCCTGCTCGGACGTCGTGCTCTCCGCCGGGGCGAGGAACGGCGGCGCGCTGGTGCCCGCCGAGGGCACCGCCGAGCGCGCCGATGACGGCGACAGCGGCGGCGGCAGCACCGCGATGCCGCTGGTGGCGGGCGGCTCGGCCGCCGCCGTACTGGCGGCCGCCGGGGTGTTCGTGACACGGCGTCGCCGCCGCTGAGTGGCAGCGGCGGCGACCCGTGGGGTGGTGCGTCAGGTGGTGCGGTGTGCGGGGCCGCGCGGATTACCAGCCCTTGGTCACCCGGTGCGCGGTGAGGGATCCGCAGTTCGATCCGTAGGTGTAGGTCGCCTGGTTGTCGATGCCCCCGGCCCAGTCGATGCACTTCCCGCGCCCGGTGTCGTAGATCGGACCGGCGTAGGACTTGTACAGGCCGCTGTCCTGCTGCGGCTCGTCCGAGCCGTTGACGTAGAGGTAGGCGAACATGTTCTTCGCCGCCCCCGCCGAGTTCCGGACGGTGACGACACAGTTCTTGCCCTTGGCGGAGTTGTAGGTCAGGAAGACGGTGCCCTGGGAGCCGACCGGCGCCGAGTTCACCACCTTGTACCCGCTGCCGCAGGCCCCGTTGTACGCGGCCTTGGCCGCCGCCGAGGCGGACGGGGCCAGGACCACGCTGCCCGCGACGGCCGAAGCCAGGACCGCGGTCGCGGCAACATAGCGTGAAATCTTCACATTTCCCCCTTGTGACCCTAGGACGCTTTTTGCGTCGTCTAGGTGACATGTGGGTGCCCAGGATGGTTGTACGGGAATCCGCCGGGACCGACCCGAACGACAGTGCCCGGGATCAGGCCGGTGTGCTGGCGCGGATGACGAGACGGGTGGGGAGTTCCGGCGGCGCCGCAGCGGCCGCGGCCGCGGGCGGGACGGCGGAAGCCCCGTGGCCGGAGCGGGGGTCGGGGCGGTGCTCGCCGAAGTGGTCGGTGTGATCGAGGAGCAGCCGGGCCGCCGACTCGCCCTTCTCCACGGTGGGCTGATGGACCGTGGTGAGCGGCACGGCGGCGGTGGCGGCCGCGGGAATGTCGTCGTAGCCGATGACGGCCAGGTCGCCCGGCACGGCGAGGCCGTGCTCCCGGACGGCCGCGCACGCGCCGAGCGCGAGGGTGTCGGAGACGGCGAGCAGCGCGGTGGGGCGCGGGCCCGGCGCGGTGAGCAGGGTGTGGACGGCCGTGCGGATCGCCGCGATGTCGTTCCTGCCGCATTCGATGACGGTGAGGTCCGCGAACGGCAGCCCCGCCTCGGCCCACGCGTCGCGGTAACCCAGCAGCCGGCGGCGCAGGATGGCGCTGGTGGTGGCGAGCGCCTCGGGCCAGGTGGCCGGGCCGAGCCGCGGCTGCACGGCGAGCCTGTCGACCAGGATCACGGCCCGCCGGTGGCCGAGGCCGACCAGATGGCGGGCGGCGCGCCGGGCGCCGCCGAAGTCGTCGACGGTGACGAATCCCGCCCAGGCACCTCCGAAGCGGTCCCGTCCGGTGTCATGGCCGGGCGAGTCCACGGCCAGCACCGGCAGTTCGCGCTTGACCAGGATGTCGAGACCGGGATGGTCCTCCTCCACGCTGTACAGGAGCGCGGCGTCGATCACCGCCTTCTCCAGCGCCGCGAGCGGCGCGTCGGCCACCTGCTGGACGGGGGCCGCGGCGTGCCGGGCGAGCGGCCCCACGGCGGGCGGCAGGGCCAGCAGGGTCATGGTGGTGCGGCGGCGCTGGAACTCACGGGCCACGCCCTCCAGGAAGGCGGTGGCGGCCGGATCGGCGAACGCCGTCTCCAGCGGGAGGGGCAGCACCACCCCGACGGTGCCGGTGCGTCCGCGCCGGAGCGACGCGGCGGCCGGGTCGGGGCCCGCGTAACCGACCTCCTCGGCGGCCTGGAGCACGCGTTCGCGCATGGTGGCGGAGAAGCGGCCGGTGTCGTTGAGGACGTTGGAGACGCTCATCACCGAGACCCCCGCCGTGCGGGCCACATCCTTCAGCGTCGCCATCCGCTCTCCCGGTTTGCTCCGGCTTCTCGTGATCGCTTGCCGCTCACCCCCATCCTATGACACTGTGCTTTATCGATACATCAACGGTGATGTGCCGCACGAGAGGGCCTGTCCGTGAGCAGTCAGAGGCACCACATGCTCGCCGGGGTACCGTACGCCGCCCCCGCCCCGGCCGCCGACGCGCCGCGTCCGGCCGCGCCCCTGAGCCGCAAGGCCCTCAACCGCCGGACCCCCGGCCGCCCGGCCGCTCACCACAAGGCCCCGCGCGGCATCTGAGACCCGGCCCGGGGCGTGACGAGCGCCGCCCGCACCGCACCTGACCGGCCATCGCGCCGATCCGCGACAACCTGCCACATGGCGCCGGACCGCCCCTGCCCCGCCGACTCCCCACGTCGGCGATCGCACCAGCAAGAGCCAGCACAACCAGTAATGGGATGGACGCATGACAGCCCCGGATGAGCGCCGGACGACCTCGATACCGGCGAGTGACGAGGCATCGGGCCTCGCCACGGCCACCACGGCGCCCCGCCCCTCCACGCATCGCACGGAGGGCTCGCCGCACGCCTGGTGGCGCGACGCGGTGATCTACCAGATCTACCTCCGCAGCTTCCTCGACAGCACCGGGGACGGCATCGGCGACCTCGCCGGGGCCCGGCTGGGGCTGCCGTACCTCAAGAAGCTGGGGGTGGACGGGATCTGGCTCAGCCCGTTCTACCCGTCGCCGCAGCACGACCACGGGTACGACGTCGCCGACTACCTCGACGTCGACCCGATCTTCGGCGACCTGGAGGAGTTCGACCGGCTGGTGCACGACGCCCACCGGCTCGGGCTGAAGGTCCTCATGGACATCGTCCCCAACCACTGCTCCAGCGAACACGCCTGGTTCAAGGCCGCCCTGGCCGAGGGGCCCGGCGGACCGGCCCGGGCGCGCTTCCACTTCGCCGACGGCCGCGGCGCGGACGGCGAACTGCCGCCCAACAACTGGCACGCCATGTTCGGCGGCCCCGCCTGGAGCCGGGTCACCGAACCCGACGGCACCCCCGGCCAGTGGTACCTCCACCTCTTCACCCCCGAACAGCCCGACCTCAACTGGCGCGAGCCGTCGGTCGGCGAGCACTTCCACGAGGTGCTGCGGTTCTGGCTGGACCGGGGTGTCGACGGGTTCCGTATCGATGTGGCCGCGGGCCTGTTCAAACACCCCGACCTGCCCGACTCCGACGACCCCACCATCGACGAACGCACCCGCGACTCCGTCAACCCCCTCGCCTGGAACCAGCCGGAGATCCACGAGGAGTGGCGCCGCTGGCGCGCGATCTGCGACGAGTACGCGGCCCGCGACGGGAACGACCGGCTCCTGGTCGGCGAGGTCTCCGTGCCGACGCCGCTGGAGCAGGCCAAGTACGTGCGTTCCGACGAGCTCCACCAGGCCTTCTTCTTCCACCTGCTCACCGCGCCCTGGAACCCGGACGTCTTCCGCAAGGTGATCAGCGAGGCGATGCGGGACATCGCCGACACCGGCTCCACCGTCACCTGGGTCCTCAACAACCACGACCAGGTCCGCACCGTCACCCGGTACGCGGGCGAACCGGCGACCGGCGAGGTGGCGTGCCTCGGCCCGGCCCGGGCCCGCGCCGCCGCCCTGCTGATGCTGGCCCTGCCCGGCGCCGCGTACGTCTACCAGGGCGAGGAGCTGGGCCTGCCCGAGGTGGTCGACCTGCCGGACGAGGTGCTGACCGACCCCATCTTCCACCGCACCGGCAGCCGCCAGCACATCCGCGACGGCTGCCGGGTGCCGCTGCCGTGGTCGGGGCTCGCCTCGCCGTTCGGCTTCACCACCGGCGAGGCGGTGGCCCAGCCGTGGCTGCCGCAGCCCGAGTGGTTCGCCGAACACGCCACCGACCGGGCCCTGGCCGACACCGACTCGTTCTGGCACCTGTACCGCGAGGGGCTGTATCTGCGGCGCAGCCTTCCGCAGATGGGCGAGGGGCCGCTGGTGTGGATGGAGTCGCCGCCCGAGGTCCTGGCGTTCATCCGCGGCGACGGGCTGGTGTGCGCGATCAACTTCAGCGACCACCCGGTCCCGGCTCCGGTCACCGGCGCGCCGATTCTGGCCAGCACCTCCTGCCCGCCCGGGACGCTGCCGGGCAGCGCCGCGGCCTGGTGGATCACCGATATGTGACCGGCTGACGCCGATGGGCCCCCGGACCGGCCGTACAGCGCGTCGTGCTGACGGCCGGTCCGGGCGGCCTCAGGACTCGGATGAAGGCGGGGCTCAGTCGAGGGCGGCGGCCATCCGCCGTACCGCCTCGGCGAGCAACTCCGGCGAGGTGGCCAGGTTGAGCCGGACATGGCCCGCCCCGCCCGTACCGAACGGCAGCCCTGAGTTGAGGGCCACCCTGCCGCGGTCGAGGAAGACGGCGGCGGGGTCGTCCCCCAGGCCCAGGGCGCGGCAGTCGAGCCAGGCGAGGAAGGTCGCCGGGCCCGGCCGGTAGCGGACCCCGGGCAGGTTACGGGCCAGCAGAGCGGTGAGCAGCGCGCGGTTGTCGTCGAGCCCGCCCAGCAGGGCGTCCAGCCAGTCCCCGCCCTCGCGCAGCGCGGCGGTGTGGGCGATGACGCCGATGTGGCTGGGGCCGTGGCCGACCTCTTCGGGGAGGCGCGCCAGGTCCTCGGCGGCGGCGGGCCCGGCGATGGCCAGCGCGGCCTTGAGCCCGGCGAGGTTCCACCCCTTGGATGCCGACATCAGCGACAGCCCGCTCTCCGCGCCGGGCACACTCAGATACGGCGTGAAGGTGGTCCCCGGGGCGACCAGGGGAGCATGGATCTCGTCGGCCACGACCCGTACGCCATGGCGGCCGGCGAGCGCGGCGACGGCGGCCAGCTCCTCGGCGGTGTGCACGGTTCCGGTCGGATTGTGCGGGCTGCACAGCAGATAGGCGGCCCGCCGGCCGCCCGCGACGGCCCGCCGGAAGGCGTCCTCCAGCGCGGCGAGGTCGAGCCGCAGGTCCGCGCCCAGCGGCGCCTCCACGACCCGGCGGTCCATGTGCTCCACGAACGGGTAGAAGGGCGGATAGACCGGGCAGTTGACCACCACCGCGTCCCCCGGGCCGCTGACCAGCTTGAGGGCCTCGACGACGCCCAGCATCACATCGGGCACGATCGCCGTGCGCTCCACGGCGAGCCCGTCCCAGCCCCAGCGCTCCCGGGCGAAGCCCGCCAGCGCCTCGGCGTACTCCGTACCGGCCGGATAGCCGGTGTCGCCGAGGGTCATCGCGTCGGTGACCGCCCGCACCACCGGCTCGGCGAGCGGGACGTCCATCTCGGCCACCCACAGCGGCAGCACGTCGTCCGGGTAGGTGCGCCACTTCATACTGGTCCGGCGGCGCAGTCGGTCGAGGGAGAGCCGGTTCAGCGGGTTGGGGTCGTCCTCGGCCGGCCGGCGCGGAATGAGATCCATGTCATCCATATCTTCCATGCTGCCCATGTTGTCCCTGTGCCCCATGCTGTGACGATGGGCCAATTCCGTCATGACGGTCATGGCCGGGCGGTCATCGGGAGGTTGACGGGATACGGCAAGATGGCAGGTCGCGTCGAGGCCGTGTGTACGTGCCGCGACGGAATCGGCACATCCTCCGCACGAACAGGTGACCAGGTGAGCAGCAGACAGAACTCCGGGCCGGTGACGACACGGTCCGCCGCTCCGAGGACGGCGGCCACATCGGGAGGTGGGCGGTGAACCGGGCACTCACGCTGCATGACGTCATCGTGGTCGGCGCCGCGCTGATAGCCGCCGCCGGGGCCGGAGTGCTGCTGCGGATGGGGCTGCGCTGGCTGGGCGAGCGAGCCCGCAGGACGCGGTGGAGCGGGGACGACATCATCGTCGACACCCTGCGCACCCTGGCCCCTTGGGCGTCCATGGCGGTCGGCGTGTCGTCGGCCGCCGCGGCGCTGCCGTTGACCCGTACGCTCGGTCACACCGTCAACCAGGTGGTGATCGCGGCGCTGATCCTGGCCACCACGGTCACGGCGGCGCGGGTCGTCGCCGGTCTGGTGCAGACGCTGGCGCTGTCCCGGTCCGGGGTCGCGGGCACGGCCACCATCTTCGTCAACATCACCCGTATCGCGGTGCTGATGATGGGCGTGCTGATCCTGCTGCAGACGCTGGGCATCTCGATCGCGCCGCTGCTCACCGCGCTGGGCGTGGGCGGTCTGGCGGTCGCGCTGGCCCTGCAGGACACCCTGGCCAACCTGTTCGCGGGCGTGCACATCCTGGCGTCCAAGACGGTGCAGCCCGGTCACTACATCCGGCTCAGCAGCGGGGAGGAGGGGTACGTCGTGGACATCAACTGGCGTAACACCACGATCCGTCAGCTCTCCGACAACCTCGTCATCATCCCCAACGCCAAGCTGGCGGGCACGATCA
Organism: Streptomyces sp. NPDC019937; assembly: GCF_040631655.1. NCBI lineage: Bacteria > Bacillati > Actinomycetota > Actinomycetes > Kitasatosporales > Streptomycetaceae > Streptomyces > Streptomyces sp. NPDC019937. The sequence goes on along the minus strand of NZ_JBEYAL010000028.1, from coordinate 85,099 downwards.
CCACCAACTACCACCAGCCGGGGCAGGAGATGTCGGTGATGGTGCAGGTGCGGGTCGCCTACCGGAGTGATCTCGAGCATGTCGAGCGGGTGACGGCCGAGGTGGGTGCGAAGGTGATGGCCGATGTTTCCGGCGGCGTGGTCGATTTCGAGCCGAGTATCCGCTTTCACACGTTCGGCGAGTCCGGCATCGATTTCTCGGTCTTCCTGGGGGCGCTGGAGTTCAGCGACCAGTACCTGATCAAGCACGAGTTCATGAAGCGACTGCACCGGCGCTACCAGGCCGAGGGCATCGAGATCCCGCTGCCGATGCGTACGGTCGTCCTCCACCAGCCGGGCCAGGTGCCGCTGCCCGCCCAGCGCACCGGCGAGCCGGACCTGACCCCGGGCCCGGGGGCCGTCACGGGCCCGGGGAGCACCGCCTAGGGCGCGCCTAGCCGCAGTGTTCGGCCTTCTCCTGGTCGGTCATGGGGCGGGTGTGCTGGGTCTTGGTGCTGGGCGCGTCCGGTTTGGGGCCGGTCGCGTCGAACGGCACGTACCAGATGTAGTGGCCGTAGAACTTGTCCTCGAAGTGCAGTTCGTAGGTTCCTGACACGCGCTGCGTCCGGGGCGCCCGGGTCACCCAGCCGACCTCACCGGGGCGGACGTCCACATTGGTGGTGTCGGTCTCGGTGTGCGAGCTCTCCCAGGTGTGTCCGTACGACGTCTCGACGCTCACCTTGAAGACCTCCGAGAAGCCGTACTCGGCGCTGAGCGAGACCCCGAGGCTGTTGGTCTCCCCGGTCGTGTCGGCCCAGGCGATGCTGGAGCGCTGGAGGTCCTGGGTGCAGTTGTACGCGCTGTCGCCCACCTGGTGCGACTGGCCCACGGCGTCCGTGGGCGCGCCGTCGGGGTGGAAGACGCAGGAGTCGGTGCCGTTGCCGCACTTGTCGAGCAGTTCGCGGTTGGTGGGGGCCTCCTCGGCCTGTGCGGGGGCGGCGAGCGCCATGCCGCCCATGGTGGCCATCGCCGCCAGCACGAGGCTGATACGGGTCCGGGAGGTGCGGATTCGGCTCACTGTTGGGTGCTCTCTGTGGGGGGATTTCGGCGGTCCGCTGCGGGACCGCGGCGGATGAGGGATCAGCTGAAGCCGATCGACTGGGCACGGTCGTTCATCATCTGGCCGATGTCGGCGGTGTTCTCGTCGAACGGTCCGTCGCGGTCGCCGCCGAGGTTCGGCTCCGGGTAGAGCCAGATCGCGCAGTCGCCCCAGGGCTGCACGGAGGAGACGCGGTTCTTCCAGTCGTCGTCGAGGTCGTACTGCCAGTTGACCCAGCCGTCCTTCTCGCACAGCCCGGGTCCGCTGATGGTGAGCGAGGCGCCGGTGAAGTCCTTGTCGTCGAAGAACGTCCCCTGGATGACGTCACCCCGCGCTCCGACGTCGGCCTGCGCCGCCTCCGCCCGGAAGGACTTCGCCGCGGCGGCGGCCCCCGGGGTGGTGGGCGCGTCGGCGATCCGGCCGCCGGTCGCCCTCTCGACCGCCTCGGTGAACGTGCCGAAGCAGCTCTGCTGCCCGGAGCGCGCGTCGACCACGCAGTGGCGCGCGGCGGCCGACGGCTCGGGGGCGGCGGCCGAAGCGGACGGCGCCCAGGGGGCGCAGACGAGTCCGGTGGCCACGGCGGCGGTGGCGCCGGCGAATCGGCGGGGTGTGGTCCGTAAGGGCATGACGGACACCTCCTTGGTGTGGTGGGCCCGATACGGCCCGTGTTGGGGCAGCGCCTGCTCGTTTTGGTCCGGACCAAAACTGGCGGAACCACTAGTTCCGGCCTGAGGGGTGCGCCGGGGCATGCCATGCCGGCGCCGTGCCGTACCCCGTCGCGACGCCCGAGCCCGTCACCCCCGACGCCCCCGCGGGCATACGGAAACCCTGCTCACCCAGGGGTGGCTCGATCGCCTTCCTCCACTGGGCCATGGACCCGTCCGAGGTGGCGGGGCTGCTGCCGGCCGGGACGATGCCGGACACGCTCGACGGGGTCACCTATGTCGGTCTGGTGGCGTTCCGGATGCATCGGGTCGGCTGGCTGCGGCTGCCCGGGGTCCCGTATCTCGGGACGTTCCCGGAGACCAACGTGCGGCTGTACACGGTGGACGCGCACGGGCGGCGCGGGGTGGCGTTCCGCTCGCTGGACGCCTCCGGGCTGGTACCGGTGGTCATGGGGCGGGCGGCCTTCCGGCTGCCCTACGTGTGGTCGAAGATGGCCGTCCGCGCCGAGGGCGGCACCCTCACCTACACCAGCTCACGGCGGTGGCCGGGGCCGCGCGGCGCGCGCTGCCGGATCACCCTGCGGCCCGGGGAACGCGTCGGGGAGCCGACCGGTCTCGAGCACTTCCTGACCGCCCGGTGGGGCATGCACAACGCCTTCTCCGGCGGGGTGGCGTACCTGCCGAACCATCACCCCCGGCGGCCGCTCCACCGGGCGCGGCTGGTCTCCTGCGAGGAGGACCTCATCGCCGCGGCCGGACTGCCCGCCCCGGCCGGGGACCCGGTCAGCGTGCTGTACTCACCGGGCGTTCCGGTCCGGCTCGGCCGCCCGGCCCGCCCGGCCGGGATCTCCACGCCCTAAGCGGCGCCTTGTGGCCGCAGCGAGCTGGCGCGCACGATGAGGGTGGGCGAGAGCGTGATGCGGCGCGGGCGCCGTTCCGCGGGGGCGTGAAGGGCCTCCAGCAGCAGCCGCGCCGAGCGCTCCCCCAGCGGACGGGCGGGCTGGGCGACCACCGAGATGGGCGGCGTCATGTACGGCGCCCAGGGGGCGTCGTCGAAGGAGACGAAGCCGACGTCGGAGCCGACGCGCAGGCCCCGTTCGGCGAGCGCGGCCAGCGTGCCGAGCGCCATCGGGGCGTTGGCGACGAAGAACGCGTCGGGCGGATCGGCCCGGTCCAGCAGCTCCCGGGCGGCGAGCATCGCACCGTCCTGCCGGAAGTCGGCGTGCGCGACGATCTCCGGCATGCCGTGGTGCTCCCGGAGGGCGGCGTGGTAGCCGCGCAGCCGGGCCCGGGCGGTGTCGGCGGACGCCGGGCCGGTGACACAGGCCGGGCGCGACCAGCCCTGCTCGATGAGATGGCTGGTGGCGGCCCGTGCGCCCGCGAAGGAGCGCACGACGATGGCGTCGGTCTTCTCGCGCAGCGGGCGGTCGATCACCACGACCGGGATACGGCTCTGGCGCAGCCGTGAGATGTCGGTGTCCCGGCCCTGCGGGGACAGCACGACCCCGGCCACCCGGGCCTGCTCGGCCACGGCGAGGTGGCGGCGCTCCTTCTCGGGGTCCTCGTCGGTGTTGCAGAGCAGGACCGTATAGCCCTCCGCCTCGGCGGCGTCGGTGACGCCGCGCGCGACGGCGGTGAAGAACGGGTTGCCGATGTCGGGGATGAGCAGCGCGATGACCTTGGTGGTGCGGGTGCGCAGGCTCCGGGCGATCCCGTTCGGCCGGTATCCGACCGCGTCGGCGGCCCGCATCACCCGCTCGACGATCTCCGGCGCGATGGACGGATTGCCGTTGAGGGCCCGGGACACGGAGGCCGGTGAGACCCCCGCCGCCTCGGCAACGGTTTTGATCGTCGGTGTTGGTGTCACCTCACCCACGGTAGCCACCCGGCGCGGCGGCATCACCACCGGAGCCGGTCGGCCGCCCCGGCCCTTGCTCGAGAAATCGATTTCTGAGAGCCTGCGGGCACCCGCGGCGGCCGTCGCGGGTGCCCATCGAAAACGCAGGGAATGGGTGGCGCCATGCCGTACACCGTGCCGGTCCGTACGCCGAGGCCGACCGTGGAGCCCGCCACGGTCTGGCTGGTGGCCAGCGGCGATCTGCGCCCCTCCGCCAATGCCGCGGGGTGGCCGGTCCAGGAGGCGATGGAAGCCGCGCTGGGCGACGCCTTCGGGAAGCTGGGCTGGACGGTGCGCCGGGCGCATGAGGTGGATCCGGTCAAGGGCCATGGCTTCATCGACAGCCAGCGCATGGGGCTGACCGTCTTCCGCTCGATCCCCTCCGACGCGCCCCTGGTGGTCGCCGAGGCGGTGTGGCAGTACAGCCACCATGTGCTGGCCGGGCTGCGCACCCACCGCGGGCCCATCCTGACCGTGGCCAACTTCGACGGCACCTGGCCGGGCCTGGTGGGGCTGCTCGGGGTGAACGCGGGCCTGACCAAGATGGGCAAGGAGTACTCCACGCTGTGGAGCGTGGACTTCACCGACGACTGGTTCCTGGAGGGCCTGCGGAGCTGGGTGGACACCGGCACCGTTCCCCATGACGCCTCGCACGTACGGCCGTTGCCGCCTCTTGCGGCCACGCCCGAACGCGAGCTGGGGCACGCGGTCGCCGACCAGCTGATGGCGGACAAGGCCATCATCGGCGTCTTCGACGAGGGCTGCATGGGCATGTACAACGCCATCATCGACGACGAACTCCTCAACCCGCTCGGCATCTACAAGGAGCGCCTGTCCCAGAGCGCCCTGTACGCCGAGATGGCCACGGTGCCGGAGACGGAGACCACCGCGGTGCGCCAGTGGCTCACCGAACGCGGCATGCGCTTCGAGACCGGTACGGACGAGGCCACCGAACTGACCGACGAACAACTGCGCCAGCAGTTCGCGATGTACATCGCCGCGCTGCGGATCAGCGACGACTTCGGCCTCGACGCGGTCGGCATCCAGTACCAGCAGGGCTTGAAGGACCTGGTGGCCGCGTCCGACCTCGCCGAGGGGCTGCTGAACAACGCCGAGCGTCCCCCCGTGCGCAGCCGCGACGGCTCCCGGGTGCTGTGGGAGGACCGGCCCCTCCCCCACTTCAACGAGGTGGACGAGGGCGTGGCGGTGGACGCGCTGCTCAGCAACCGCCTCTGGACGGCGATGGGCCTGGACCCGGCCACCACCCTGCACGACGTCCGCTGGGGCGAGAGTTACGACGGCCGGTTCGTCTGGGTCTTCGAGATCTCCGGCTCCGTCCCGGCCTCCCACCTCGCCGGGGGCTACGCCGAGGCCGTGTCCCTGCGGCAGAACCCGGTGTACTTCCCGGCCGGTGGCGGCACCCTGTCCGGGGTGTCCCGGCCCGGAGAGATCGTCTGGTCCCGGCTGTACATCGCCGGCGGCGCGCTGCAGCTGGACCTCGGCCGCGGCCGGGCGGTGGAGCTGCCCGAGGAGGAGACGCGGCGGCGCCGTCAGGCCACCAACCCGGAGTGGCCGATCATGCACGCGGTCCTCGACGGGGTGAGCCGCGACCAGTTCATGGCCCGTCACAAGGCCAACCACATCCAGGTGGTGTACGCGCCCGACGCGGCCACCGCCGACCGCGCGCTGGCCGCCAAGGCGGCGGCCTTCGACCGGCTGGGCGTGGCCGTGCACCTGTGCGGCGACGTGCCGATCGAGGCCGCGCGATGACGTCGCCGAACGCGACGCGGCGCGCCGTGGTGGGCGTGGACATCGGGACCTCCGGCTCCAAGGGGGTGCTGGTGTCGCCCGACGGCACGGTCCTCGCCCGGTCCGTCGTGCGCCACTCCGTGGACCGGCCGCATCCGGGCTGGGTGGAGATGGACCCGGAGGTGTGGTGGCGGGAGTTCATCACCCTCGTCCGGGATCTGCTCGCCGAGTGCGCCGAGGTGACCGTGGAAGCGGTCGGTGTCAGCGGGATGGGGCCGTGTGTCGCCGTCACGGACGACTCCGGTGTGCCGCTGCGCCCGGCCCTGCTGTACGGCATCGACACCCGCGCCACCGAGCAGATCCGCGAGCTGGAGGACGAGCTGGGCCGCGAGGAGATCCTGCGCCGCTGCGGTTCGGTGCTCTCCACGCAGGCCGTCGGTCCCAAGCTCGCCTGGCTCGCGCGGCACGAGCCCGGCGTCTTCGCCCGCGCCCGGCGGCTGTTCATGCCCAGCTCCTGGCTGGTGCACCGGCTCACCGGGGAGTACGTACTGGACCACCACTCGGCCAGCCAGTGCACCCCGCTGTACGACACCGGCGCCCTCGACTGGTACCGCCCCTGGTCGGACGGGCTGGCCGGGCGCATCGAACTGCCCCGGCTCGCCTGGTCCGGGGACACCGCGGGCCGGGTGTCGCCGCGGGCGGCGGAGGCGACGGGCCTGGCGGCGGGCACCCCGGTGACGGTCGGCACCATCGACGCCTGGGCGGAGGCGGTCAGCGGCGACGCGCACAACGCCGGTGATCTGATGCTGATGTACGGCTCGACCATGTTCCTGATCAACACGGTGCGGGAGCGCGTCACCTTCCCCGCCCTGTGGGGCACCGTGGGGGCGCTCCCGGGCACCCGCAACCTGGCCGGCGGCATGGCCTCCTCGGGTGCCATCACCGACTGGCTGCGCTCGCTGTTCGGAGACCCCTCGATCCCCGAACTGCTGGCCGAGGCGGAGGCCTCGGGCCCCGGTGCGCGAGGGCTGCTGATGCTGCCGTACTTCGACGGGGAACGCACCCCCGTGGCCGACCCCGCGGCCCGCGGGGTTCTCGCGGGCCTCACCCTCGCGCACACCCGCGGCGACATCTACCGCGCCGCGCTGGAGGCCACCGGTTTCGGTGTCCGCCACAACGTGGAGGCGATCCGCGCCGCCGGTGGCCGCATCGACCGGGTGGTGGCCGTGGGCGGTGGCGCCCAGGGCCGTCTGTGGACGCAGATCGTCTCCGACATCACCGGGCTGACCCAGGACATCCCCACGCACACCATCGGCGCGAGCCTCGGCTCGGCGTTCCTCGCCGCGTCGGCCGTCGGAGACGCCGCCATCGCCCGCTGGAATCCCCCCGCCACCCGCTGCCACCCCGACCCGTCCACCACGGCACGCTACGACGAGCTGTACACCCGCTACCGCGAGCTGTACCCGGCGACCGCGGACATCGTCCACGGCCTGGCCACGGGCTGAGTCACCGAGCCTCCGGAGCCCGCGCCCGCCGCCCGCCCCACGCCCGCGCCCGCAGCGCGGCCCGGGTGGCGGCGCGGACCAGGGCCGGAGGCCGACGGGCGCCGAAGGCGTCCCGCGCCCGGTCGTCGAACAGGCTGTCAGCGGCCGCGCCCGCGAGCGGGCCGAGCACCCGGGGCACCCGGTCGGCCAGCATGCCGCGGGTGGCCCGCCACAACTCCCGGCCCTGCGGGGTGGCGGCGAAGTGCGCGCGCTCGTACGTCCTCATCCAGCTCTCGAACTCTTGCCAGGTGGCAGGCACTTCCGGTATGCCCATGCGGTCGGCGAGGCCGAGATAGAAGGTGTGCGAGGCGGTTCGCTCGGCGTCGGTGGGAGCGCGCCAGGCGTGGGCCGCGCACCAGCTCATCGGGGCGAGGTCGAAGCAGGCCAGGACATAGCGGAACGCGTCGTCACCGATGGCGTACGGGGCGTGCAAGCGTTCCAGAGCCGCGATGGTCTCGGCGCCCCGCTCGCTGTCCAGCCCGTACTCGAAGAGCCCGTACATCATCGCGCCGGTGGCCTTGGCGCGTACCCGGGTGTGCTGGGTCATGCGGCCCGTGGCGGCGAGCACCCGGGCGATCTCGGGGACCGCGAACGTACGGCAGAAGCCCAGGTTGAACCCCATCTTGAGGTCCCCGGCGAAGGTGTCGTACGCCATCCGCCGATAGGTCTCCTCCGCCTCGCGTAACGCGCTCACCGGGGCGGCTCCCCGGCCGGGCGGGGCGTGGGGCCCTCGGGGGCCGGGGCGGGGCCGGCGTCGGGGGCCGGGGGCTTCTCGGCCCAGATGCCGCGGACGTGGCCGAGGTGGCGGCGCATCAGGGCCTCGGCGCCTTCCGCGTCCCCCGCCTCGATGAGGTCGAGGAGTTCGGCGTGTTCGTGGGAGGAGTCGAACAGGGCGCTGCCTTCGGTCAGCGTGCGCAGTCCGTAGAGCCGGGAGCTGGTGCGCAGGGAGCGCACGGTCTCCACCAGCCTGCTGTTCCCGGCCTGTGCCAGCAGGGTGAGGTGGAATTCCATGTCGATGGTGACGTGGGCGATGAAGTCTCGGCGGTTGGCGGCGTCCTCGATGCCCGCCGCCAGCGGCCGCAGCCGCGCGATGACCTCGGGGGCGACGCCCGCCTCGGTGATCTGCCGGATCACCGGGATCTCGATGAGGGCGCGCAGCTGGGTGATGTCGTCCAGTTCGGCCCCCGAGAGGTGGGTGACCCGGAAGCCCTTGTTGCGGGCGATCTCGACCAGCCCCTCCTTGGTGAGGTCGAGCATGGCCTCGCGTACCGGTGTGGCGGACACCCCGAAGTGTTCGGCCAGGCTCGGGGCGGAGTACACGACGCCGGGCTTCAGTTCGCCGGAGATCACCGCGCCGCGGAGGGTTTCGGCGATCTCCTCGCGGAGGCTGCGGCGGCCGCGGAGCGAGGGCAGGCGGGTGGTGGCCCCGTCGTCCACGATCATGCGGTCGGTCTCCTTCATCTGTCGCTCTCGTCGGTCCGTATGGCGTCATACGCGGCACCGGCGATCACGAGATCTTCCCATGCCATTCCCACGCTCTTGAACAGCCGGGGGCGCCCCGGGGCCACTGCCGGGGCGGCACGTACCAGGTCGGCGAGGGGCAGCAGGTGGGCGGGGTCGAGCAGACCGCGGTCGATGACCTGGATGAGATCGCCCGCCTCCCGGGTGGCGGCGGCGCGGGACTCGACCACCACGGTGGCGTGGCGGACGGTGTGGTCGTCGACCTCCCTGGCGCCGGGTTCATGCGAGCCCACGGCCATCACGGTGGCGTGCGGGGGCAGCAGGGTCCCGTCGAACAGTGGGGTGCGGGCCGTGGTGCAGCAGGCGATCAGATCGGCGTCCGCGACCGCTTCCGGCTGCCCGGCCGTGAGGCCGATCCCGGTGGTGTCCGGGAAGCCGCCGGCCAGTCGGCGTGACCGCTCCGGGGTGCGGCCGACGACGGTGACCTGGGTGATCGGGCGGATCGCACGCAGCGCGGCCAGATGGCTGTGGGCCGCCGGGCCGCCGCCGAAGAGCACCAGCCGGGACGCGTCCGGCGGGGCGAGCAGGTCGGCGGCCGCGGCGGTACGGAGGTTGGTGAGCGCGACCCCGTCCAGCAGGGCGAGCGGGGTGAGGGTTTCGGCGTCCAGCAGCAGGTACCGCCCCTGGATGCGCGGCAGTCCGCGCGCCGGGTTGTCCGGTGCGACGGTGGCGATCTTGACGCCCGCGTAGCCGCGTCCCCGGGCGCCACGACCCTCGGCGGGCATCAGCAGCAGCTGGCCGTGGGCCACCGGCACCACGCCGCGGGGCGGGTCGGCCTCGGGGTCGAGCCCGTCCCGCAGCGCCTGCTGGAGGGCTCGTATCGCGGTGTGCGGGGGCAGGGCGGCGGCGATCGCGGCCGCGTCGATGGTCTTCATGGGCGGCTCTTCACAGCTCGAAGCCTTCGGGGAACGGGTCGTCGGGGTCGCGCAGATACTGGGCGGTGCCGGTGATCCAGGCGCGCCCGGTGACGGTGGGCACCACCGCGGGCCGTCCGCCGACCGTGGTCTCCTCGACCAGGCGGCCGGTGAAGTGGGTGCCGATAAACGACTCGTTGCGGAAATCGGTGTGCAGCGGCAGCAGCCCGCGGGTGTGCAGCTGGGCCATGCGGGCGCTGGTGCCGGTGCCGCAGGGCGAGCGGTCGAACATGCCCGGGTGGATGACCATGGCGTGCCGGGAGTGCCGGGCGGTCGATCCGGGGGCGGCCAGATACACGTGGTGGCAGCCGCTGATCTCGGGGTTGCCGGGGTGCACCGGGCGGGCCTGCTCGTTGATGGCGGCCATGAGGGTCAGCCCGGCCTCCAAGATGCGGTTCTTGTGGGCCCGGTCGAAGGGGATGCCGAGGTCGTCCAGGTCGACGATGCCGTAGAAGTTGCCGCCGAAGGCCATGTCGTAGCGGATGTCACCGTACGGCACGGTCGTCACGGTGCGGTCCAGGGCGAGGGTGAACGCGGGCACGTTGCGCAGCGTCACACCGCGCGCCGCGCCCCGCTCGACGGCCACGTCCACCACGACCAGCCCGGCGGGGGTGTCGAGACGGATGGTGGTGACGGGCTCCTCGACCGCCACCATGCCGGTTTCCACCAGGACGGTGACGACACCGATGGTGCCGTGTCCGCACATCGGCAGACAGCCGGAGGTCTCGATGAACAGCACCCCCCAGTCGGCGTCGGGACGGGTCGAGGGCTGGAGGATCGCCCCGCTCATCGCCGAATGGCCACGCGGCTCGTTCATGAGGAACCGGCGGATGTGGTCGAGGTGTTCGATGAAGTACCGGCGCCGGTCGAACATGGTGGCGCCGGGAATCACCCCGGCGCCACCGGTGATGACGCGGGTCGGCATCCCTTCGGTGTGCGAGTCGACGGCGTGGAAGACCCGGTCGCTGCGCATGAGTTCAGACGAGCCCTTCCGCGAGGGCCTTCTCGGTGGCCTTGCGCACCGTGTCGGCGTGTTCGGGGGTGAGCGGTACGCGCGGGTGGCGGCAGGGCCCGCCGTAGCGCCCGGCGATGTCCATGCTGAGCTTGATCGCCTGGACGAACTCGGTCCTGGCGTCCCAGCGCAACAGCGGGTGCAGGGTGCGGTAGAGCGGCAGCGCGGACGTCAGGTCGCCCGCGGTGGCGGCGCGCCACAGCTCGGCGCAGGCGCGCGGGAACGCGTTGGGGTAGCCGGCGATCCAGCCGGGCGACCCGGCCACGGCCAGTTCCAGGGATACGTCGTCGCTGCCGCACAGCACATCGAGCCCGGGGGCCAGCTCATGGATCCGGTAGCCGCGGCGGACATCGCCGGTGAACTCCTTCACCGCCACGATCAGCCCCTCGTGGTACAGCTCCGCCAGCAGCTCGGGCACCAGGTCGACCTTGGTGTCGATGGGGTTGTTGTACGCCACGACGGGCACCCCGGCCCTGGCCACCTCCCGGTAGTGGTCCAGCACCGCGCGCTCGTCGGCGCGGTAGGCGTTGGGCGGCAGCAGCATCACGGCGGGGGCGCCCGCCTCGCCCGCCTGCTCGGCCCAGCGCCGGGCCTCGTCCGCGCCGTAGGCCGCCACGCCGGGCATCACGGTGAAGCCCTCGGGGGCGGCCTCGATCGCGGTGGTGACCACGCGGGCCCGCTCCTCGGCGGTCAGGGTCTGGTACTCGCCCAGGGAGCCGTTGGGGACGACACCGTGACACCCCGCGTCCGCGAGCCAGCCGACGTGTTCGGCGTAGCCGTCGAAGTCGACCGCGAGCCTCCCGGAGGTGTCCTCGCGCAGCGGCAACGCCGTCGCGACGAGCACTCCGTGCCATGACTTGGCCTGTGCGTTCATGCGCCCTCCTCGTCGTGGTGTGGCATGGTTCCGCTCCTTGGATCCCTCAGCAGTCCGAGCGGCACCGGCTGGGCGATGGGCCTGCTCGCCAGCCCGCGCAGGTCCTCCGCGGTGACGTCGCGCCCGGCGTGGGCGGCGGTCAGGGCGGCGGTGGCGTAGCCGCACACCCGGCCCTGGCACAGGCCCATTCCGGGGCGCGCGCACAGCTTCACCGCCCGTGGGTCGGTGGCGCCCAGCTCCCGCACCGCATGGCGGATGGCACCGGCGGTCACCTCCTCGCAGCGGCAGACGACGGTTTCCTCGGTCAGCCACTCCCGCCAGCCGGGCCGGACCGGATACGCCGTGTGCAGCGCGGTGGCGAAGCCGCGCCGGGCGGCCCGGAGCCGCAGCAGCCGGGCGACCCCGCGCGGGTCGGGGCGGGCGCCGGTGGTGGCGTACGCCGCGTGCAGGCCCGCCAGTTCCCCCTCGGTGCAGGCGAGCCCGGCGCCGCCCACCCCGCATGCCTCGCCCGCCACGTAGACCCCGGGCACGGTGGAGCGCTGCCGGGTGTCCACGCGGGCGATCAGGCTGCCGTCGGCGTCCCGGTCCATCGCGCAGCCGAGCTGCGCCGCGATCTCGGTCTGCGGGGTGAAGCCGTAGCCCACGGCCACCGTGTCGCACTCCAGCCGCCGCCGGGTGCCGGGCACGATCCGCCACCGGTCGTCCAGCCGCGCCACCACGGCCCCGGTGACGCTGTCCGCCCCGTGGGCCTCGACCACGGTGGTGCGGGTGCGGTACGGGACGCGGTGGCGCCGCAGCGTCCGCAGGTAGTGGGCGGCCTCGGCGAGTTTGCCGGCCGCGCGCAGAGTGGTGAGCGGGTGGCGGGCGAAGGCGGTGGGCCGTCCGGCCTCGAAGACTCCGAGGACCGTGGCCCCCGCCTCGGCCATCCCTACAGCCGCCGGAAGCAGGAAGGGCCCGGTCCCGGCGACGACGATGCGGCGGCCCGCGACGACGCCGTGCCCCTTGAGCAGGGCCTGCACCCCACCGGCGGTGTAGACACCGGGCAGGGTCCAGCCGGGGAACGGCAGCTGACGGTCGTAGGCGCCGGTGGCCACGACGACGGTACGGCTGTGGACTTCGCGGGGCGCGCCGTCGCTCAGGGCGTGGGTGACGAAACCGGTGACGGTGCGCTCGATGTGCCAGACGGCGTGGCCGGGCAGGTGGTCGAGCCGGGCGCGATGGGTGTGCGCGGCGGCGCGCAGCCGCTGGAAGAGGGGCCAGTCGTGGTGTGCGGCGCCGTCGTCGGCGGAGCGGTGGCGCCAGTACTGGCCGCCGGTGCGGGGAGCCGCGTCCAGCAGCGCGACCCGGGCGCCGTGGGCCGCCGCCGCGGTCGCCGCGGACAGCCCGGCGGGTCCGGCGCCGAGCACCGCGATGTCGTACGCAGCGGCCGCCGGTTCGGCGGGCTCAGCCGATTCAGCGGGCTCAGCGGGCTCAACGGGCTCAACGGGCTCAGCAGGCGAGGTCGGCACGGCCCGCCCCCTCCTGGGATTCCACCACATCCCCGGGAGCGGCCTCGACCAGGCACGCCCGGTGGTTGGGGCGCCCGTTGACGGTCACCAGGCAGTCGAAGCACACACCGATGCCGCAGAACATCCCGCGCGGACGGCCGCCTTCACGGGTGCGGCGCCAGGAGCGCTGTCCGTCGGCGATGAGCGCGGCCGCGATGCTCTGGCCGGGCTCGGCCCGAACCGTCCGGCCGTCGAAGCGGAAGGTGAACGGGGTCCGGTTCACGCGGCGGCCTCCTCGAATCGCTGCGGGCGAAACGGTGTCAGGGGCAGATCCGGTGCCCGGCCGGTGAGCGCTTGCGCGAGCAGATGTCCGGTGGCGGGGGCGAGGCCGATCCCGGCGCCCTCGTGGCCGCAGGCGTGGACGAGGCCCGGGGCGCGCGGATCGGGCCCGATCACCGGCAGATGGTCGGGGCAGTAGGGACGGAAGCCCGGATAGCTGCGGAGCAGCGCGACATCCGCGAGGAACGGGAAGAGCCCGATGGCCTGGTCCGCCAGCTTCCGCAGCACGGGCAGCGCCACCGTGCGGTCGAAGCCCACCCGCTCCCGGCTGGCGCCGATCAGGACGGTGCCCGCCCGGGTGCCCTCGACCACCACCGAGGTCTCCAGACCGGCGTCGTCACTGGCGACGTTGGCCACGTACTCGGCGGTGTACACCTTGTGCCGGACGACCCGTGGCAGCGGCTCGGTGACCAGGATGAACCCCTTGCGGGGCAGTACCGGCACCGGTGCCCCGGCGAGGTCGGCGAGCTGCCCGGCCCAGGTGCCCGCGGCGTTGACGACCCATCGGGCGGGCAGCGCGGGCAGGGCGGCCGCGTCGGTGCGCACCCCCGTGACGGCGCCGTGCCGGTCCCGGAGGAAGCCGGTGACGTTGACACCGCTGTGGACGGTCGCGCCCCGGGCGCGCGCGTGGCGCAGCAGATGCGCGGCGGCCAGCACGGGCTGGACCTGCGCGTCCTGCGGGTAGTGGGCGCCGCCCGCCACCTCGGGGGTCAGATTCGGCTCCAGCTCGGACAGTTCGTCCGGGCCGATGTCCACCGCCTCGACCCCGGCCGCGCGCTGCTCGGCGGTGAGCCTCCGCAGTCCGCGGGCGGTGGTGTCCGAACCGGCCACCACCACACCGCCCTTGGCGTGGTATTCCACGGTGTCGGCCCCGAGGTCGTCCCGGATCTCCCGCCATAACCGGGAGGACAGCAGCGCCAGATCCAGTTCGGGGCCGGTCTCCTTGTCGGACACCAGGATGTTGCCCTCGCACGCGCTCGTGGTTCCGCCGCCGATCGCGCCGCGCTCCACCACGGTCACCCGTAACCCTGCTGACGTGCAGTAATACGCGCAAGCCGCACCGATGACGCCCGCCCCGACGATGAGCACGTCCGGGAGGCGGGAATCGCCGGGTCGGGCACTCGTGCCGGTCATAGCCGGTAGCATGTCATATTGCACTATCCCTGGCCAGGGTGCGGCACCGGCGCATGGCTAGAATGCGCCGCCACGGCACATAACGAGGGAGGAGTGCACGTGGCTACGGGGGGATGGCAGCCGCCGAACAATCCTGGACAGGGAGGCGGGCCGTACGGGCCGCCGCCGCAGAATCCGTACTACGGGCCGCCACCGCAGAACCCTTACGGTCCGCCGCCGCCCGCCCCGTATGGTGTGCCGCCGCAGCCACCCGGCCCGTATCGGCCGGCCCCGGTGCGCCGCCGCCGGTGGTGGCTGTTCTCGCCGCTCATCCCGCTGGTCCGCTCGGCGAACCGCGTGGCGAAGCGGCTGTTCGACCGGGAGGGCGGCGGACGGGTCCGTGACCAGCTCGTCGACAAGGTCCAGCTCACCCGCTCCGTCCTCGGCATCCTCGCGACCCTGGCGCTCGTCTACATGTACGGGGCGGACGGCGGCTGGAGCGGCGCGGCGACCGACGGTGTCGGCAATCTCTTCGCGACCCCGCTCCTGCTCCTCGTCACCGGACCGTTGGTCGTGTTCGGCTTCATCCTCTACGCGCCCGCGCACCGGCGCCCGGAGCTGCGCTCCCGGCTGCACGGCCCGCTCAAGACGGTGGGCTGGTATGTGCTGTCCCTGGGGGCCTTCGGTGTCTTCATCTACGTGGCGGGCCAGACGACGCTGCTGCACGGGCTGCACGGCGTGATGTTGTGGGTGGTCGGCCTCTCGCTGATGGTAGGGCTGCCATGGGTGCTGGTGTTCTTGTTCCTGGCCTCCGCGTACGTCGCGCGCAGCGCCTTCAACACCGCCTATGTGCACGCCGCGCTGCCGCCCGTGCTCACCGGGGTGCTGGTGTGGCTGATCGCGGTCTTCAACCTGCTGTCGGACGGGCTGCCCAACGGGCCGCTGCCCGCCCAGCTGTGCGCCGCGTTCGGCGGTCCGCTGTCGGTGACCGCGCTGTCGCTGTGGGAGCTGCGGCGGCTGCGTACGCACCACGGGGTGACGGTACGCGGCTGAGCCCCGGTTCACGGTGCCCTCAGGCGGGTTCCGGCGGCCAGACGCCGGGGGCCAGCACGCCGAGCACATACGCCCGGGCCACCAGCTCCGCGCGGTTGCCGACGCCCCAGCGCCGGGAGAGCCGGGTGAGGTGGTAGTTGACGCCGTCCACGGTGAGGCCGGTCTGCCGGGCCATCCGCGCGGTGGTGTGGCCACCGGCGGCGAGCGCGAGAATCCGGGCCTCGACGGGGCCGGGCCGCTCCGACTCGCCCGGCGCGGTGTCCACCGCACCGGGGGCCTGCGGCCGGGGTTCCTCGCCGAGCACCCGCAGCAGCACCAGCAGCCACATCGGGCTGTCGGTGTCGCTCACGGTGTCGGCGGTCAGTTCGCCGTACCGCCGCGTCCCGTCCGGCGACTGCCACCGCACCTCGATCGGATAGCGGGAGCGGCGGCCGAGCCGGACCGCCTCCACGATGCGATACACCTGGCCGGCCGCGTTGGGGTGGAACAGCTCCAGCACATTGCGGCCCGCCAGCTGCCCGGGGGCGGCGCCCCATTCGGCCGCCATCGCAGGATTGGCCATCAGGATCCCGCCGTCCGTGCGGCACACCGCGCACGGCACCGGGACCCGGTCGAAGAGCAGCAGGGAGCGGTTGCGCCAGACGACCCAGTCCTCCCCGCCGAGGATCCTCCTCGCCTCTTCCGGCACCTCGTGGTCGTTCATGCCGGGCCTCGCTCTCGTCGGGTACCACCTCTTGACACCACGGACGGTGCGTGCGCAAGTCCGTCGCACCGTCCGGCACTACAAAATCATGTAGTGCGACGTGCGAGCGGCGTGGTCCACGGGGGCGAGGCTGGAGACATCCCCCGCATGGAAGGCATCGCACCGTCATGACCGAAACCCCCCTCCTTCCGGCCGAGACCGCCGAGGGCGCCGCCGACGGCGTCCCGCTCATCGACATCTCCGAGCGGACGAGCAACACCCCGATCCAGCAGGCCATGGAGCTGACCCGGCGCCATGGCCCGGTGCTGCGGCGCCGGCTGCACGGGACCGACATCCTGTTCGTCAGCGATCCCGACATGGTGGCGGAACTCTGTGACGACGAGCGGTTCGCCAAGTACGTCAACCAGTCGCTGGAGAACGTCCGGGAGTTCACCCACGACGGGCTGTTCACCGCGTACAACGACGAGCCGAACTGGGCGAAGGCGCACGACATCCTGATGCCCGCCTTCGCGCTCGGCTCGATGCGCACGTACCACCCGGTGATGCTCCAGGTGGCGCGGCGGGTGATCGACGCCTGGGACGCGCGCGCGGCGAGCGGCGAGCCGGTCGCGGTGACCGACGACATGACGCGGATGACGCTGGACACCATCGGGCTGGCCGGGTTCGGCTACGACTTCGGCTCGTTCGACCGCGCGGAACCGCATCCGTTCGTGCAGGCCATGGTGCGCTGCCTGGAGTGGAGCATGCGCAAGGTGGCGCGCCGCCCGGACGTGGACTACAGCGAGCAGGACGAGGCGTTCCGCGCCGATACGGCCTATCTCGCCTCCGTCGTCGACGAGGTGATCCAGGCCCGGGTCGCCGCGGGCCAGACGGACACGGACGATCTGCTGGGGCTGATGCTCAAGTCCACGCATCCTTCGGACGGCACCCCGCTGGACCACGCCAACATCCGGGACCAGGTGATCACCTTCCTGATCGCGGGTCATGAGACCACCTCGGGCGCGCTGTCCTTCGCCCTGCACTACCTCGCCAAGAACCCGGGCGAACTGCGCCGGGTGCAGCGGGAGGCGGACGCCCTGTTCGGCGCCGACGGGGACCCGGAGCCGACGTTCGAGCAGGTGGGGTTGTTGCGCTACACCCGCCAGGTGCTGAACGAGGCGCTGCGGCTGTGGCCGACCGCGGCCGCCTTCTCCCGGCAGGCGCGCGAGGACACGATGCTCGGCGGGCGCGTTCCGATGCGGGCCGGGCAGCCGGCCATCGTGCTCACCCCGATGCTGCACCGCGCCGCGGTGTGGGGCGACAACCCGGAGCTGTTCGACCCCTCGCGCTTCGACCCGGAGGCCGAGGCGGCGCGTCCGGTGCACGCGTACAAGCCGTTCGGCACCGGTGAACGGGCGTGCATCGGGCGGCAGTTCGCGCTGCACGAGGCCACCATGCTGCTGGCGATGCTGGTGCACCGCTACCGGCTGATCGACCACGCGGACTACCGGCTGCACATCAAGGAGTCGCTCACCCTCAAGCCCGAGGGCCTGACCCTGCGGCTCGTCCCCCGCACCCCGCGCGAGCGGGCGGTGGCGGTGGCCGACGCGGTGGCGGCAACCGCGCCCGTACGGGACGCCTCGCTGCCCACCCGGGTCCGCCAGGACACCGGCGCGCTGCTGCTGTACGGCACCAACTTCGGCACCTGCCGCTCCTTCGCCGAGGACCTGGCCGCCGATGCCGACGGGCTGGGCTGCGCCACCGAGGTCGCCCCGCTCGACGCCTACGCGGGCGGGCTGCCCACCGACCGCCCGGTGGTCGTCACCGCCGCGTCCTACAACGGTCAGCCCACCGACGACGCCGCCGCCTTCCTGGCCTGGCTGCAGACGGCCGAACCGGGCGCGGCGGACGGCGTGAGCTACGCGGTGCTCGGCGTCGGCGACCGCAACTGGGCCGCCACCTACCAGCGCGTGCCGACCCTGATCGACGAGCGGCTGGCCGCCCTCGGCGCGACCCGGCTCATCGACCGGGCCGCGGCCGACGCCTCGGGCGATCTGAGCGGCACGGTACGGGACTTCCGCCAGCGGCTGCGCACCGCGCTGCTGGAGCGCCACGGCGACCCGGCCACCGTGGGCGTGGCCCCGGGCGACGCCGTGGACGACGGCCCGGCGTACACCGTCACCGAGGTCACCGGCGGCCCGCTGGACGGTCTGGCGCGGCAGCACGGAATGGTGGCGATGGAGGTCACCGAGACCGGCAGCCTCAGCGATCCGTCGTATCCGCGGGTCAAGCGGTTCGTCCGGCTGGCCCTGCCGGAGGGGGTCGAATACCGGACCTCCGACCACCTCACCGTGCTCCCGGCCAACGACCCCGCGCTGGTGACGCGGGCGGCCGAGCTGCTCCACGCCGATCCGGAGACGGTGCTCAGCATCGTGCCCGCCCGCCCGGGTCGCCGTGGCGGTCTGGCGGTGGACCGGCCGGTCACCGTACGGGAGCTGCTGACGCGCCACGTGGAGCTGAACCACCGCCCGGACGCCGGGCAGCTGGCCCTGCTCGCCGAGCTGAACCCGTGCCCGCCGGAGAAGGCGGCGCTGGCCGCGCAGGCCCCCGGGGAGCGCACCCTGCTGGATCTGATCGAGGCCAACCCGGCGCTGCGCGAGACGCTGACCTGGCCGGTGCTGCTGGAGCTGCTGCCGCCGCTGCGGCCGCGCCACTACTCGATCTCCTCCTCCCCCGCCGTCTCGCCGCGCCACGTCGATCTGATGGTGTCGCTGCTGCGCGACGAGGCGAGCGGTTTCCAGGGCACCGGCTCCGGCCATCTGAACGCGGTGCGGCCCGGGGACACCGTGCTCGCCCGGGTGCAGCCCTGCCGTGACGCGTTCCGCGTCGGCCACGCGCCGGACCGGCCGGTCATCATGGTGTCCGCCGGTACCGGGCTCGCCCCGTTCCGCGGCACCATCGCCGACCGGCGGGGGCTCGTGGAGTCCGGGGCCCGGCTCGCCCGGGCGCTGTGCTACTTCGGCTGCGACGCGCCGGACGCCGACTATCTGCACGCCGAGGAGCTGCGCGCCGCCGAGGCCGCCGGCGCGGTGTCCATGCGCCCGGCGTTCAGCCAGGCCCCGGTGGACGGTCACCGCTTCGTCCAGCACCGCGTCGCGGCCGACGCCGAGGAGATCTGGCGGCTGCTGGCGGAGGGCGCCCAGGTGTACGTGTGCGGCGACGGCGCCCGGATGGCCCCGGGGGTTCGGGATGCCTTCAAGTCGGTGTACGTGGCGCACACCCCCGGCGCCGACGACGCGGCGGCACAGCGCTGGCTGGACTCCCTGATGGGCGAGGGCCGCTTCGTGGAGGACGTCTACGCCGGGTGACCCCGGCCCGGCTCAGTCGCCGGAGGGGCGGGCGCGCACATGCATCCGCTCGCCCTGGGCGCCGAAGAGGCTGAGGAATTCGACGGGCTGTGCGCTCGCGCTGGCGAAGCCGTGGGGCGTACGGGTGTCGAACTCGGCCGCCTCGCCCGCGGTGAGCGTCAGATCGTGCTCGCCGAGGGCGAGGCGCAGCTTGCCCGAGAGCACGTACAGCCATTCGTAGCCCTCGTGCACCGCCTGCGAAGGCCGGGCGTCGGCGTCCGACGCCCGGCCGGGCAGGATCTGCTTGTACGCGTGCAGCCCGCCGAGATAGCGCGTCAGCGGCACGAACGTCTGCCCGTGCCGGGTGAAGGGGCGCGGGTAGATGCGGGGGTCGCCGGTGGGCGGCGCGCCGACCAGCTCGTCCAGCTGGACTCCGTGGACCTTGGCCAGGGGCAACAGCAGTTCCAACGTGGGCTTGCGCTGCCCCGACTCCAGCCGCGAGAGGGTGGAGAGCGAGATCCCGGTGGTCTCGCTCAGCTGGGCCAGGGTGGCCCCGCGCTCCCGCCGCAGCGCCCGCAGCCGCGGGCCGA
Source organism: Streptomyces sp. NPDC019937 (assembly GCF_040631655.1). Taxonomy (NCBI): domain Bacteria; kingdom Bacillati; phylum Actinomycetota; class Actinomycetes; order Kitasatosporales; family Streptomycetaceae; genus Streptomyces; species Streptomyces sp. NPDC019937. Next base: position 65,235 of record NZ_JBEYAL010000028.1, on the reverse strand, counting down.
CGGCGCTCAGCACCCCGGGAATGTCATCGTCTGCCATGACCCCCATTTGCCGGTGCGGCAAGAGGTTTTGTCAAGCGCGGCGATCACGAGGGGCTCACGCGGTCATGTAGTGCTCACCGGCGGCTCACCACGTGACGGGCAGCTCATGGGCCCCGTAGATGACCATGTCACTGCGCATCGGCACCTCCTCCGGCGCCACCGCGAGCGCGAGGTCCGGGAACCGGCCGAGCAGTCCGCGGTAGCCCGCCGCCAGCTCGATCCGGGCCAGGTTCTGGCCGAGGCACTGGTGGATGCCGTATCCGAACGCGAGGTGGCTGCTGCGGGGGCGGGCGACGTCGAGCGTGTGGGGCTCGTCCACCAGCGCGGGGTCCCGGTTCGCGGCCGGGACGGAGACCGCCACGCTCTGGCCCGCCGTGATGGTGACGCCGCCGATCTCGACGTCCTCCAGCGCGATCCGGACCGGGAAGGCGTTGACGATGCTCAGGTAGCGCAGCAGCTCCTCGACCGCGCCGGGCACCAGCGCGTCGTCCTCGCGCAGCCGCCGCATCTGCGCCGGGTTCTGCAGGAGGGTGAAGGTGCCGAGGCTGAGCATGTTGGTGGTGGTCTCGTGCCCGGCGATCAGCAGCAGCGCCGCCATGTTGACGATCTCGACGTCGGACAGCTCGCCGACGGAGGTGAGATACGAGATCAGATCGTCCTGGGGGGCGCGCCGCTTGGCGGCGGTCAGTTCGCCGAGGAATCGGGTGATCGTACGCATCCCCTGGTCGAACTGGCCGCCGGTCTGGTCCTGGACCAGGATCTGCGCGCTGGCCCGCTGGAATGTCGCGCGCTCCGCGTAGGGCACGCCGAGCATTTCGCAGATCACCAGCGAGGGGACCGGCAGCGCGAAGTGTTCCACCAGGTCGGCCGGTTTTCCCGCGGCCTCCAGGGCATCGAGGCAATCGGTGACGATGCCGTCGATCCGGGGTTCGAGGGCGCGCATCCGCCGTACCGTGAAGTAGCGGGTGAGTAACCCGCGATAGTGACTGTGTTCGGGAGCGTCCATGGCCAGAAACGACCCCGGACCGTTGCCGTGGTTGTCCCGGACGGTCTGCGAGATGGGCCGCACCGTGTCGTCACCGCGCCACCGCTCGGCGCTGAAGCGCGGGTCCCGCAGCACCTCGCGGGCCTCGTGGTATCCGGTGACCAGCCATCCCGTACTGCCGCCGACGAACCGGAGCGGGCTGACGGCGGGCCCGGTGACGAGTGCGGGCGGGGGGTCGACGTAGTTGGCTCGCTGCCGGGGGTACGGCGGGGCCTGATGGGGCGCGGACGACGGGGCACTCACGATGGTCCTCCTCGGAGCGGCCTGCGGACTTTCCGGGGAACGCCGTTCGGACGTCCCCTGGGCACCATGCCCGAGGTGCGAACTGGATCACAAGGGTGCCCTCTGGCGTGCGGGGCAGCAGTAGTGTCGCGAGCAGGCTGTTTTCGTACCGGGCAGTAGGACGGGCAGTAGGAAGGGATGGGACATGTTCCGCAAGGTGCTGGTCGCCAACCGTGGAGAAATCGCCATTCGGGCGTTCCGCGCCGGCTATGAGCTGGGGGCGAGAACCGTCGCGGTGTTCCCCCACGAGGACCGCAACTCGCTGCACCGGCTCAAGGCCGATGAGGCGTATGAGATCGGTGAGCCGGGCCATCCCGTGCGGGCCTATCTGTCCGTGGAGGAGATCGTCCGCGCGGCGCGGCAGGCCGGCGCCGACGCCGTGTACCCCGGATACGGGTTCCTGTCCGAGAACCCCGACCTCGCACGGGCGTGCGAGGAGGCGGGGATCACCTTCGTCGGCCCGAGCGCGGAGATCCTGGAGCTGACCGGAAACAAGGCGCGGGCGGTGGCCGCGGCCCGGGCGGCGGGGGTGCCGGTGCTCGGCTCCTCGGAGCCCTCCTCGGATGTGGACGAGCTGGTGCGGGCGGCGGAGGAGCTGGGCTTCCCGGTGTTCGTCAAGGCCGTCGCGGGCGGTGGCGGGCGCGGGATGCGGCGGGTCGAGGAGCCCCGGCTGCTGCGCGAGTCGATCGAGGCGGCGGCCCGCGAGGCCGAGTCGGCGTTCGGGGACCCGACGGTCTTCCTGGAGAAGGCGGTCGTCGAGCCCCGCCATATCGAGGTGCAGATCCTCGCCGACGCCGAGGGTAATGTCATGCACCTGTTCGAACGGGACTGTTCGGTGCAGCGCCGCCACCAGAAGGTCATCGAGATGGCGCCCGCGCCCCACCTCGGCCCGGAGCTTCGGACACGCATCTGCGAGGACGCGGTGAAGTTCGCCCGGCAGATCGGCTACCGCAACGCGGGCACCGTGGAATTCCTGCTGGACCGCGACGGCAACCATGTCTTCATCGAGATGAACCCGCGGATCCAGGTCGAGCACACGGTGACCGAGGAGATCACCGATGTCGACCTCGTCCAGTCGCAGATGCGCATCGCGAGCGGGGAGACCCTGGCCGACCTCGGCCTGTCGCAGGACACCGTCTATCTGCGCGGCGCCGCCCTGCAGTGCCGGATCACCACCGAGGACCCGGCCAACGGCTTCCGCCCGGACATCGGCATGATCAGCGCCTACCGCTCGCCGGGCGGCTCGGGCATCCGCCTCGACGGCGGCACCACCCACGCCGGCGCCGAGATCAGCGCCCACTTCGACTCGATGCTGGTGAAGCTGACCTGCCGGGGCCGCGACTTCCACCATGCCATCGGGCGGGCCCGGCGGGCGGTGGCGGAGTTCCGTATCCGCGGGGTGTCCACCAACGTTCCGTTCCTCCAGGCCGTGCTGGACGATCCGGACTTCCAGGCCGGAAGGGTCACCACCTCGTTCATCGAGCAGCGGCCGCATCTGCTGACCGCGCGCCACTCCGCCGACCGCGGCACCAAGCTGCTCACCTATCTCGCCGACGTCACGGTCAACAAGCCGCACGGCCCGCGGCCCCAGCTGATCGACGCGGCCGGGAAGCTGCCGCCGGTGCCCGACGGGGCGCCGCCCGCCGGGTCCAAGCAGACCCTCACCGAGCTGGGCCCGGAGGGTTTCGCACGCTGGCTGCGCGAGTCGCCGCGCATCGGGGTCACCGACACCACCTTCCGGGACGCACACCAGTCGCTGCTGGCCACCCGCGTGCGCACCAAGGACCTCCTCGCGGTGGCCCCGGCGGTGGCGCACACCGTGCCGGAGCTGCTGTCGCTGGAGTGCTGGGGCGGCGCCACCTACGACGTGGCGCTGCGGTTCCTCGCCGAGGACCCCTGGGAGCGGCTGGCCGCGCTGCGCGAGGCGGTGCCCAACATCTGTCTGCAGATGCTGCTGCGCGGCCGCAACACCGTCGGGTACACCCCGTACCCGACCGAGGTCACGGACGCCTTCGTGCAGGAGGCCACCGCCACCGGCATCGACATCTTCCGGATCTTCGACGCGCTCAACGACATCGGGCAGATGCGTCCCGCCATCGAGGCGGTACGGGGCACCGGCAGCGCGGTCGCCGAAGTGGCGCTGTGCTACACCAGCGATCTGTCCGATCCGTCGGAGAAGCTGTACACCCTGGACTACTATCTGCGGCTCGCCGAGCAGATCGTGGACGCGGGCGCGCATGTGCTGGCCATCAAGGACATGGCGGGGCTGCTGCGCGCCCCGGCCGCCGCGAAGCTGGTGTCCGCCCTGCGCCGGGAGTTCGACCTGCCGGTGCACATCCACACCCATGACACCGCGGGCGGCCAGCTCGCCACGTATCTGGCCGCGATCCAGGCCGGGGCGGACGCGGTGGACGGGGCGGTGGCGTCCATGGCGGGCACCACCTCACAGCCCTCGCTGTCGGCGATCGTGGCCGCCACCGACCACTCCGACCGGCCCACCGGCCTCGACCTGGAGGCGATCGGGGGCCTCGAGCCGTACTGGGAGAGCGTGCGCAAGGTCTACGCACCGTTCGAGGCGGGCCTCGCCTCGCCGACCGGGCGCGTCTACCACCACGAGATCCCCGGCGGCCAGCTGTCCAACCTGCGCACCCAGGCCATCGCGCTCGGCCTCGGCGACCGCTTCGAGGACATCGAGGCGATGTACGCCGCCGCCGACCGCATCCTCGGCCACCTGGTGAAGGTCACCCCCTCCTCCAAGGTCGTCGGCGACCTCGCGCTGCACCTGGTGGGGGCCGGGGTGTCGCCGGAGGACTTCAAGGCCGAGCCCAACAAGTTCGACATCCCGGACTCGGTCATCGGCTTCCTGCGCGGCGAGCTGGGCAGCCCGCCCGGCGGCTGGCCGGAGCCCTTCCGCACCAAGGCGCTGGAGGGCCGCGCGGAGGCCAGGCCGGCGACGGAGGAGCTGTCCGCCGAGGACCGCCAGCAGCTCGCCGCCGACCGCCGCACGACCCTGAACCGGCTGCTGTTCCCCGGCCCGACGAAGGAGTTCGAGACCCACCGGGAGACGTTCGGCGACACCAGCGTGCTGGACAGCAAGGACTTCTTCTACGGGATTCGTCCGGGGAAGGAGTACACCGTGGACCTGGAGCCCGGGGTGCGGCTGCTCATCGAACTGGAGGCGATCGGCGAGGCCGACGAGCGCGGCATGCGGACGGTGATGTCGACCCTGAACGGCCAGCTGCGCCCGATCCAGGTCCGCGACACCTCCGCGGCCTCCGACATCCCGGCCACCGAGAAGGCCGACAAGAGCAACCCGGGCCATGTGGCCGCGCCGTTCGCCGGGGTGGTGACGCTGACCGTCACCGAGGGCGACCAGGTCGAGGCGGGCGCCACCGTGGCGACCATCGAGGCGATGAAGATGGAGGCCACCATCGCCGCGCCGAAGTCCGGCCGGGTCTCCCGGGTGGCCATCAACGCCATCCAGCAGGTGGAGGGCGGTGACCTGCTGGTCGACCTCGGCTGACGGCCACGCCTCTCGGCCCCGGTCCGGTGCGCTTCGGCCCACCGGACCGGGGCCTTGCCAATATTTCGGCAAGCGTTGACAAGGTTGCCGGGCGGTGAACACCATGCGCTATGTCGTTCACCCGCACCCCCTCCTCCCACCGGTAGCGGGCCGCCATGGCCCCCACCCTCACCGACGTCGCCAAAAGCGCCAATGTGGCGCTCTCCACGGCCTCCCGGGCCTTCAGCAACCCGGACCGGCTCGGACCGCGGACCTTGCGCAAGGTGCTGACGGTTGCGCAAGAGCTGGGATACGAACCACCGGTGGTCCGTGCCACCGAGGCCCCCACCGGCGCGGAGACCGCCACCGTCGCCGTCGTCGTCCCCGACATCGCCAACCCGGTCTTCGGGTCGTTCGTGAAGGCCGCGCAGGGCGAGGGCTGGCGCCGCCGGCAGACCGTCGTCCTCGCCGACACCGATCTCGACCCGGGCCGTGAGCGCGAGGTGATCGCGCACCTGAAGGGGCAGGTCGACGGTCTGATCGTGTGCTCGCCCCGGCTGGACGCGGACGAAGTCCTCGACCTGTGCGGGCGGACACCCGTCGTCCTGGTCAACCGTGAGACGGCCGGCGCCGACTGCGTCATCGCCGACGCCGCCCACGGGCTGCGCCAGGCCGTGGAATACCTGGCCGCGCTCGGCCACCGGCGGATCGCCTACGTCCAGGGCATGCAGCGCTCGTGGTCCAACTCCCACCGGGTCGCGCTGATCCGCGCCGAGACCGAACGGGCCGGGCTGGAGCTGGAGTTGCTGGGCTGGCAGGCCGAGACGGCGGCGGGCGGAAAGGCCGCCGCGGCGAGCGTCATGGCCTCGGGAGCGTCCGCCGTGATCGCGCACAACGATCTGATGGCCCTGGGCGTGATCGCCGGGGCGCGGGCGCTGGGGCTGGGCGTGCCCGAGCGGCTGAGCGTCGTCGGGGTCGACGACATCCCGTTCGCCGAGGTGGCACAGCCGTCCCTGACCAGCATCGCGGTGCCGATGGCCCGGGCCGGTGCGCTCGGCCACGAGCTGCTGGGACAGATCCTCGGCGGCGAACGGCAGACCCCGCGCACCCTGCGGCTGCCCACCCAGCTCATCGTGCGCGGGTCCACCGGCCCGGCGCACTCCGTCCCGGAGAAGGCCACGGTGGCGGCGGGGAAGGACACCCCATGACGGCCGAGCCGCTGACCGTGGTGGTCGCCGACGCCAATCTGCGGCCGCTGCGCGACGCGTTCGAGGCCGCCCTTCCGGCGGGTACGGTCACCCACTGGCCCGACCCCCGGGACGCGGAGGCGGTCGAGGCCGCGGTGGGCCACGCGGAGGTGCTGGTGGCGGGGCAGTGCACCGCCCGGACGGCCGCCCTCGCCACCCGGCTGCGGCTGGTCCACACGGCCGGTGCGGGGACGGACAAGATCGACCTGACCGCGCTGCCGCCCGGCACCCAGGTGGCCAACACCTTCCACCACGAGGACTCGATCGCCGAGTACGCCGTATCGTCCGCGATCCTGCTGCGCCGCGGCTTTCTGCGCCAGCACCGGGCGCTGCGCCGCGCGGTGTGGGACTCCCCCGCGCACGATCCGCGCTCCCCCTGGATGGACTCGCTGTCCGCGGCCACCGTCGGCTTCGTCGGCTTCGGCCACATCGGTGCCCGCTGCTGGCAGCGGTTCCGGGCCTTCGGCGCGCGCGGGGTGGCGGTCACCCGGCGCGGCGAGGTGGACGCGGCGGCCGAGGGGCTGGTGTGGGCCGGGACCAACGACGACCTCGGCGCGCTGCTGGACGCCTCCGACGTGGTCGTGGTGTCGGCGCCGCTCACCCCGCAGACCACCGGGCTCATCGGCGAGGCCGAGCTGTCCCGGATGGGCCCGTCCTCGGTGCTGGTCCATGTCGGACGCGGTCCCGTCGTGGACGAGGACGCGCTGTACCGGGGCCTGCGCGCGCACACCATCGGGGCCGCGGCGCTCGACGTCTGGTACCGGTATCCGACGAGCGGACACACCGGCGCCCCGAGCAAGCATCCCTTCGAGACGCTGGACAACGTACTGATGACCCCGCATTCCTCCGGCCTCACCCGCCAGACCTTCATCGGCCGCGCCGCCGACATCGCCGCCAACATCGGCCGGCTGGCCGCGGGCGAGCCGCTGCACAACGTGGTGGCGGTGACCCGATGAGCGCGACGCCCCGACAGGACACCATCACAGGCGCCGAGGTGCTGGTGACCAGCCCCGGCCGTAACTTCGTCACGCTCAAGATCACCACCGCCGAAGGCCTCGTCGGCTGGGGCGACGCCACGCTCAACGGCCGTGAGCTGGCCGTGGCCTCGTACCTTCGGGACCATGTGGCGCCGCTGCTCATCGGCCGCGACCCGGCGCGGATCGAGGACACCTGGCAGTACCTCTACCGCGGGGTCTACTGGCGGCGCGGCCCGGTGACCATGACGTCCATCGGAGCGGTGGACATGGCGCTGTGGGACATCAAGGGCAAGACCACCGGCCAGCCCGTCTACCAGCTGCTGGGCGGCGCGGTCCGCGACCGGATCCTCACCTACACCCATGCCACCGGCTGGGACGTCCCGCAGCTGCTGGACTCGGTCGACGCCCGGCGCGCGGAGGGGTTCCGCGCGGTGCGGGCGCAGAGCGGTGTCCCCGGCCTGGACACGGTGTACGGGGTGAGCCGCGGCGGCCGGGGGTACGAACCGGCCGACCGGGGCGCGGCCCCCGTGGAGGAGGTGTGGGACACCGACGCCTACCTCCGGCACGCGCCGAAGGTCCTCGCCGCGGTGCGGGAGCATGTGGGGCCCGAGCTGAAGGTGCTGCACGATGTACACCACCGCCTCACCCCCGGCCAGGCCGCCCGGCTCGGCCGCGCGCTGGAAGAGGCGGACCTGTTCTGGCTGGAGGACGTCACCCCCGCGGAGAACCAGCAGGTCCTGCGGCATGTGCGGCAGCACACCACCGTGCCGCTGGCGATCGGCGAGGTGTTCAACACGGTCTGGGAATGCCAGTCGCTGATCACCGAGCAGCTGATCGACTTCGTACGGACCTGTGTGAGTCACGCGGGCGGGATCAGCCATCTGCGGCGGATCGCGGCCCTCGCCGAGATCTGGCAGATACGGCTCGGCCCGCACGGCCCCTCGGACGTGTCCCCGGTGGCGCTGGCCGCGTCACTGCACGTGGGACTGGCCACACCGAACTTCGCCATCCAGGAGTACATGGGCTACGAGCCGGTCGTGCACGAGGTGTTCCGGCACGCGTGGTCCTACGCCGACGGGCATCTGCACCCCGGCGACCGGCCCGGCCTCGGAGTCGAGGTGGACGAATCGCTCGCCGCCGGTTTCCCGTACGAACCCGCCTACCTGCCCGTCGCGCGACGGCTCGACGGCTCGATGACGGATTGGTGAGGACTTCCCCCATGACCGGGACCCCCACGACCGCCCCGCCCACCGCCCCGGCGCCACTGCCGCGCCTGAACCGCACCACCACCGCGTCCGCGCTCACCCCGGCGCGACCGCCCGCCGAGACCGGCATCGTGCATCTGGGGCTCGGCAACTTCCACCGCGCCCATCAGGCCGTGCACACCGCCGCCGCGCTGGACCACACCGAGGGCCCCTGGGGCATTCTCGGGGTCGCCGGGCGCTCGGCCACGGTGGCCCGGGCGCTGTGCGAGCAGCAACTGCGCTACGCGGTGGTGGAGATCTCCCCCTCCGGCACCCGGGTCACCGTGCCCGCGGTGCACACCGGGGCGCTGGTGGCCGCGGAGCAGCCGGACGAGGTCCTGGACGCGCTGGCGGCGCCCGGCACCGCCATCGTCACCCTCACGGTCACCGAGCACGGCTACACCTTCTCCCCGCGCACCCACGGACTCGACCTGGACTCCCCCGCGGTACGGGCCGATCTGCGCGGTGACGCCCCGCCCCGGACCACCATCGGGCGGATCGTGCGCGGGCTGCAGCGCCGCGTACGCACCCACGCCCGGCCGCTGACGGTGCTCAGCTGCGACAACCTGGTGGGCAACGGCTCCCAGACGCGGCGGCTGGTGCACGAGTTCACCGAGGCGCTTCCGGCGGCGGAGCGCGAGGAGCTGCTGCCGTGGCTGACGCGTGCGGTGACGTTCCCCAGCTCCATGGTCGACCGGATCGTGCCCGCCACCACGGAGGTGTACCGTGACGCGGTCGCGGGTCACCTCGGGGTGCGCGACGCCGTCCCCGTACCGGCCGAACCGTTCTCCATGTGGGTCATGGAGGACCGCTTCGCCGCGGGCCGTCCGCGCTGGGAACACGGCGGGGCGCTGTTCACCGACGATGTGGAACCGTACGAGCTGCTGAAGCTGCGGCTGCTCAACGGCACCCATTCCCTCATCGCCTATCTCGGCGCGCTGGACGGGCGGGAGACCATCCCGGACGCCATCGCCCGGCCGTTCATCGCCGAGGCCGCGCGCCATGTGCTCCACGACGACTACCTGCCGAGCCTCACCGTGCCCGCCGACATCCAACTGGAAGACTACATACGGCAGTTGTTCGACCGCTGGGCCAACACCGCGCTGGGCCACCGCACCCGGCAGGTCGGCTCGGACGGCTCGGTCAAGCTCCGCCAGCGGGTGCCGGAGCCCGCCCTGCTCCATCTGCGGGCCGGGCGGGTGCCCCACCATCTGGCGCTGACCGTGGCCGCCTATCTGTGCTGCGTGGCGCCGCCCTCCGGCTTCTCCCCCGGGCCCCAGGCGGCCGCGATGGCCGATCCGGCCCGCGAACCGCTCGCCGGCCTCGCCCGGCGGGCACCCGCCGCGCCGCGTACCGCGTACGTCGAGGCCGTCCTGGAAAGCGGGCTGCTCGGCGACGGCCTGACGGACCACCCGGCCTTCACCGCCCGGATCGCCGACCTCATCGACATCATCGTCCGGCACGGCCCCGGCGCGGCGGCGGCCGACGCCTGCGGCCCCCGATAAGAACCCCCGCCCCCTCCCCGTCTCCCTCCCCACTCTTTTCCTCCCTCCCCGCCACTCCCCTGCTTCGCCCTGCCCGATTCCGCTCCGGAACCGATCCGTTCAAGGAGGCATGGATCATGGAGAGCAACACCACCACTCCCCCGCCACCCGCCACCGCCCCGCCCGGCGAGCCGCCCGCCGACCCCCGGGCGGTACGCCGCGCGGCCTGGGCCGGTCTGGTCGGCACCGCGCTCGAACAGTACGACTTCGTCATCTACGGCACCGCATCGGCGCTGATCTTCAGCGATCTGTTCTTCCCCAATGTGTCGGCATCGGTGGGCATCCTCGCCAGCTTCAGCACCTATGCCGTCGGCTTCGCCGCCCGGCCGCTGGGCGGGCTCTTCTTCTCCCGTTTCGGGGACCGCCTGGGCCGCAAGTGGGTGCTGATCGCGACCCTGCTGCTGATGGGCGGCTCCACCCTCGCCATCGGTCTGCTCCCGACATACGGGGCGGTGGGTATCCTCGCCCCGATCCTGCTGCTGATCTGCCGCATGGCGCAGGGCTTCGGCGCGGGCGCCGAGCAGGCCGGAGGCGCCACCTTGCTCACCGAGACGGCCGCGCCGGGGCGGCGCGGCAGGCTGTCCTCCCTGGTGATGACGGGGGCGGCGCTCGGTACCGCGCTGGGCGCGGTGGCCTGGATGCTCGCCCAGCGACTGTCCGAGGACGCCCTGATGTCCTGGGGCTGGCGGCTGGTCTTCGTCAGCAGCCTCCTGGTGACGGTGGCCGCCATGATCATGCGCCGCAAGCTGAACGAGAGCCCGGTCTTCCAGGAGCTGAAGGCACAGCACGAGCGGCCCGCCTCGCCGGTCAAGGAGGTCTTCCGGCACGGCCGCAAGCCGTTGCTCCTGGTGATCCTGATGAACTTCGGGGTCAGCACCCAGTCGTACACCTACCAGGTGTTCATGGCCTCCTACCTGGTCTCCAGCGTGGGCGTCGACAAGGACTTCGTGCCCGAGGTGCTGCTGCTCGGCTCGCTCTGCGGCGGCGTGGCGGCCTTCGCGTTCGGCGCCCTCTCGGACCGTCTGGGACGGCGCCCGGTGTGCTCGCTGATCCTCACCGCCATGGTGTTGCTGCCCGCCCCGACGTTCATCGCCCTGAACTCCGGCTCCGAGGTGGCCATCGCGGTGGCGATCGCGGTCGGTTTCATCCTGGCCTGCCAGGGCCTGGTCGGCGTGCACATGAGCTACTTCCCCGAGCTGTTCGGAAACCGCTACCGCTACGCCGGGGTCGCCCTGGGCCGGGAGTTCTCCTCGGTGATCGGCGGTGGCGTCGCCCCGCTGATCTGCAGCGCGCTGCTCACCGCGTTCACCGGCTCCTGGATACCGGTCGCGGTCTACATGACGGTGGTCGCGGCGGTGAGTCTCATCACGACCCGGATGACTCCGGAAACCCTGAACCGCGATCTGAACGCCGCGGCCGACGCCACCGATCCGATGGACACGAGCCCGCGCCGAGCCGGGTGACCCGGGGGCGTTTCCCCGCGTCTCGTGCGGGTCGCCGGCGCCACCGGCGGCCCACACGGGGGGCCACCTCCCCCACTAGCCACCATCCTCGCAGGTTGATCCATTTTTGGCCACTCCTGCCTCACCTTGGCACCCTTGCCATCGTGTCCGGCCATGGATTCAAAGGCGGCCGGCCACGGAACCACCTGCAAGGAGTGAATCGCCATATGAGTACCGTTGCCGCCTACGCCGCGCCCGCCCCCAAGGCCCCGCTGGAGCGCACCTCGATCGAGCGCCGCCCGGCCGGCGCGTTCGACGTGGTGATCGACATCAAGTACTCGGGCATCTGCCACTCGGACATCCACCAGGTCCGCGAGGGCTGGAGCGAGGTGCCGTTCCCGCTGGTGCCGGGCCATGAGATCGCCGGTGTCGTCACCGAGGTCGGATCCGGTGTCACCAAGTACGCCGTCGGCGACCGGGTCGGCGTCGGCTGCTTCGTGGACTCCTGCCGGGCTTGTGAGAACTGCCGCAAGGGCCTGGAGCAGTACTGCGCCGAGGGCCACACCGCCACGTACGCCGCCACCGACAAGTACGGCGAGATCACCTACGGCGGCTACTCCACCGGCATCGTCGTCGACGAGAACTACGTCGTGCGCATCCCGGACGCGCTGCCGCTGGACGTGGCCGCCCCGCTGCTGTGCGCGGGCATCACCACGTACTCCCCGCTGCGCCACTGGAAGACCGGGCCGGGCAGCAAGGTCGCCGTCCTCGGCATGGGCGGCCTCGGCCACGTGGCCGTCAAGCTCGCCCACGCGATGGGCGCGGAGGTCACCGTGCTCAGCCAGTCGCTGCGCAAGAAGGACGACGGGCTGCGGCTCGGCGCGGACCACTACTACGCGACCAGCGACCCGCGCACCTTCGAGGAGCTGGCCGAGTCCTTCGACGTCATCCTGTCCACGGTGTCCGCGCCGCTGGACTTCGGCGCGTACCTGAAGCTGCTCAAGACGGACGGCGCGCTGGTGAACGTGGGTCTTCCGGAGGAGCCCATCTCGCTCAACCTCTTCTCCGTCGTCATGGGCCGCCGGACCCTCGCCGGTTCGTTCATCGGCGGCATCGCCGAGACGCAGGAGATGCTCGACTTCTGCGCCGAGCACGGGGTGGGCGCCGAGATCGAGACCATCCGCGCGGAGGAGATCAACACCGCGTTCGAGCGGGTGCTCTCCAGCGATGTCCGCTACCGGTTCGTCATCGACGCCGCCACGATCTGACATCACCTCAGTTCTCCGTCGGCACAGCGCGCTTCCGTCCTCGGCGGTCGCTCCCCTCTCGGGAGCGGCCGCCGATCTCGTTGAGCAGACATGGGATGAATAACCGTGTCGCGAACCTTGACGACCCCAATGGTCCAGTCCATCGTATGTACGCGCCACACCCGCACATCCGCGCGGGATCAACGCTTCCGCAGCCCCCACACCTCCTCCACAGGGACCCAACATGGCAGAAGACTCCGCTCCACGCGGTTTCAGTCGTCGGACGTTACTCGGCTCCATGACCGCCACGGCCGTCGGTGTGCCCCTCCTCGGGCAGCTGACGTCGGGCGCCTCCCCGGCCGCCGCGGCCGCCCTGGCGCCGCAACTGGTCTGGAACCCCAGCCCGTCCGGCACCGGGCTCAAGGCCTTCGAGGGCATCGAGGCCGACCGCGGCAATGCGCACCCCGACCGGGACTATGTCGTGGTCGAAGGCGGCGACCACTACCGCTTCAACATCTGGAAGGACGACCGGGACACCACCGGCGGCGGCGACCGCCAGCGCACCGAGTCCAAGGGCATGGTGCAGGACGGTACGACGCTGAAGATGCGGGACGGGGAGACTTGGACCCTCTCGTACGAGATGTACATGCCGTCCTCGCTGCACGGCACCAGCAAGTTCACGCACATCTTCCAGACGAAGACACCGGTCGACAACGGCGGTCCGTACATCACGCTGGACCTCGGCCGCAGCGGCAGCAAGGAGACGCTGCGGGCCCGGGCCTACGCCAACTCCGGCTCACCGGACATCGCCTCGACCGACCTCTCGCCGCTGCGCAACAAGTGGATCACCATCGAGTGGAAGCTGACCATCGGGTCCAGCGGAAAGGCCACGTTCACGGCCCGGAACGGCACCGGCTCCGGCGCCCCGGTCGCGGTGCAGGGCAGCATGTCCAACGTGAAGATGCCGGACCAGGGCGACTACCAGCGGCCCAAGTGGGGCATCTACCGGTCGGTCGAGAGCGCGTCCTCCGACATCCTCGACACCTATCTGCTCTTCCGGAACTACAAGGCGTACCGCGGCACCTGACCTGCGCCTGAGCGGTCCTCTCGGCGGTAGCCGGGCAGAAAACGAAAACGCTCCGCCATGAGATGTGTGAGCGCCGCACAACCGGGTATTCGAGCCAGCCGTGGCCAGGACGCCCGCTCCCGGGCACGGCCACTCGCATATCCCGATCTTGGACGGAATCATGACTGCTCTTCCCGACGACAACGCCGTTACCGCCACCCAGCACGCCCTCGGCGAGCTGGCCGCGGACCGTGCGGACGAGTCCGCGCTGAACACTCTCGCCGACAGCGAGGTGCTGCTTCCCGCCGCCGAGAGTGCCGAGAACACCGATCCGCAGGCGGTGACCCTGCCTGTGTTCCAGCAGGAGGACGGCGCCCAGCTGGTGCCGGTCTTCACCACTGCGGAGCGCATGCACCAGGCGCTGCCGCAGATCGAGCGTTACCACCAGGTGCCGCTGGGGGCGCTGGCTCAGGGCTGGCCCTCCGAGGAGCTTTCGCTGACCATCGACGCGGGCGCCCCGGAAGCCGTCACGCTGACGGCCACCGGAGTCAAGACGCTGCTCAGCCGCGCCGGCTGAACACGTCCCCCCATGTTCACCCAGGGCGCGGATGTATGTGCCGACCGTAGTCGCGCACATACATCCGCTGCTTTTTGGGCACCCGCGTGCGCATGGACACGCTGACCCGGATCGAACGAGCGATAGAGCGCTTCGAAGACGCACTGCTCTCCAAGATGTTCCCGAGCGAGCCGGTGGAACTGCTCGGCGCCCTGCGGCAGGAATGCGACAACCAGGCGGTGGTGTGCAGTTCCCGTCGGGTACTCGTGCCCAACGCCTACGACGTCGAACTGTCCGACGAGGTGTACGAGGAGCTGTCCCGGCACGGCAAACAGGCGGGCCAGACGCTCACGGACAGCCTCATGCGGCACGCGGAGAAGCAGGGGTACGAGTGGGCGGGCCCGCTCACCGTCCACGTCACCAAGTCGAGCCGGGTGCCCAACGGGCGGTACCAGGTGGCCGCCACCCCACTGACCCACATCCACGCGGACGCCTTCTCCGACGGTCCCCAGTAGCCCGGCCGGCCACCGAGGCTACTCCTCCAGCAGTCCGCGCAGCACCCGGCCGAAGACCAGCCGCCCGGCCCAGGCCGTCGGCGCGTCGAACACCCGCGGCAGCCGCGCGACCCGCGCCTCCTCCCGCCACACCACCCGCGACCGCTGACCGCTGGGCCACACCTCGATCTCGGCCCAGCCCAGCACCACCGAGCCGCGCTTCTCCAGCCTGCAGAGCCCCGGCCGTCCGCCGCCCGGTGGCTCCCAGCGCACCACCTCCATGGGGTCGTCGAACCCGGCCCGTCCCCGCCCGGTGCGTGCCACCACCACCGACCCCACCCGCGTCGGTCCCACGGTCCGCACGGCGATGTCGCTCAACGGCACGTACGCGCCGTGCCGCTGCCACCGGGTCAGCCGCCGCCATGTCTCGTCGACGGGATGGGGCGAGGAACGCTCGATCGTGAAGAGGGCCACAACGGGATCGTAGCGATCGCACAGGTCACGACGCGTCCACCCAAGAGCGGGTAAAAAACGGCGGGATGTTTGAGCGACGGAAGTGAAGGATCCGTATGCATGGGTGTCAGCCATCGCCTGACATCAGCACGACGCGACAACGGCTCCGTACAACGACAAGCGGTCCCCGCCAGGAGGCTCCATGCGATCACGGTACTTTGTGACAGGCACCTCACTGCTCATCGGCTCGGTAGTGGTCACCCTCGCCGTGATCGTCTCCCCCGTGATGACCGGGTTGACGCAGGAATCCGCCACGAACCTCTCGAAGATGACGAACAACCAGTTCGGGCCGCTGAGCGGGGCCGACAAGGACTTCGTGGTCAAGGTGCGGCTGGCCGGGCTGTGGGAGTATCCGGCCGGGAAGATCGGAATCCAGAAGGGGACGACGGAGCAGGTCAAGACCGCCGGTAAGCATCTGCTCGACGGCCATCAGCTGCTGGACGCCATCAGCCGGGACGTCGCGCCCCAACTCGGCATCACCCTGCCCAACAAGCCCACACCGCAGCAACAGGGCTTCCTGGACACGATGAACGCGAAGACGGGCAAGGACTTCGACACCTACTACGCGAACATCCTGCGCGTCACCCACGGTCAGATCTTCAGCTCCATCGCCAAGATCCGGCAGACCACCAAGAACTCGCTGGTGCGCAGGCTCGCGGTCCAGGCCAACAACACCGTGCTCGACCACATCACCCAGATGGAGAAGACGGGGATGGTCAACTTCGACTCCGCCGTCTCGCAGATCACCACCACCCCGACCGAGGGCCCGGAGTTCACCACGCCGCCCAAGCCCGCCCCGGGCGAGCCCACGTTCATCGTCGGCACGTCCAAGCCCACGCCCCCGCCCAACTCCGTCAGCACGGCGGACAACGGCGGCGAGCAGAGCCTCGACCCGAACGTGGTGAACGGTGCCGGGCTGGGGGCGGGAGCGGCGAGCGGGGCCGGCGGGATCACCACTCCGCCCGCCGTGTCCTCCCCGCCGCCCGCCGCTCCGTAATCCCGCTCCGGCCGGTCAGCGGCGGCGCCGGTCAGGGACGCGGCCCGACCACCGTCGCACTGCCGTCGACGATGGTGATGGCCATGGCCGGACAGGAGTCCGCCACGTCCAGCACCCGCTCCTCCTCCGGCACCTCCTCGCTCAGCGGACGCGCCCGCTCGTCGTCAAGGACGAACAGATCGGGCGCGATCCCGGCGCACATGCCGGACGCCATGCACCGGCCACCGTCGACCTCGGCCTTCCAGGTCATGCGGCTCACCACCCCACCGGCATGACGCGCGGCCCCCGAACCAGCATCTGGTCCTTCCACACCACGTCCCCGGCCAGGTGCAGGTTCGGGAAGCGGCCGACGAGGGCGCCGAGGGCCTCCTGCAGCTCCAGGCGGGCCAGTGGCGCGCCCAGGCAGTGGTGCACCCCGTGGCCGAATCCCAGGTGCTGGGTGGCGGGGCGGGCGACGTTCAGCCTGCCCGGTTCGTCGAAGCGCAGCGCGTCGCGGTTGGCCGAGCCGACGGCCACCAGGACGGGTTCCCCCGCCCGCACCAGGGTGCCGCCCACCTCGATGTCCTCGGTGGCGTAGCGGGCCTGGGAGGCGCCGACGCCGAGCGGGACGAACCGCATCAGCTCCTCGACGGTGCCCTTGATCAGCTCGGGCTCCTCGCGCAGCCGTCGCAGCTCATCGGGGTGGTCGAGCAGCGCCATCACGAAGTTGGGGATCTGGGTGGCCGTGGTCTCGTGCCCGGCGACGAGGATGCCGACGCACAGGTCGACGAGTTCCAGCTCGGAGAGCCGGTCGCCCTGGTCGCGCGCCTCGATCAGGGACGTCATGATGTCGTCGCGCGGGACCTCCCGGTGTTCCCGCACCAACCGGGCCATGTACGCGCGCAGTTCCTCGCGGTTGCGCTCCCACTCCTCCGCCGTCAGGGAGCTGGTGGACAGCGCGGCGTCGCTCCACACCCGGAACTTCGGCCGGTCCTCCTCCGGCACCCCCAGCAACCGGCAGATGACGGCCACCGGGATGGGCAGGGCGTAGCGGTCCACGAGGTCGGCGGGTGGCCCGGCGGCCTCCAGCTCGTCCAGTAACTGGTGAGTCAACTCCCTTACGTACGGCCGGAGTTTCTCCACCTGGTGGACGGTGAACGCCTTGGCCACCAGGGTGCGCAGCCGGGTGTGGTCGGGCGGGTCCATGCTCAGGATGCCGCCGTCCATGCGTCCCTCGCCCTGCCGTGGCACGTCCCGGTTCAGGGCCTCCGCGCGGCTGAACCGCCGGTCGCCGAGGACCAGCCGGGCGTCGGCGTACCGCGTGACCAGCCAGGCGGGTTCGCCGTAGGGCAGGCGCACCTGGAGCAGTCCGGGGCGCTCGCGCGCTTCTTCGTAGGCCTCGGACAGCTCCAGACCCTCGTGGTGGTTGAAGGGATAGGCGACGGGTGTCGTCTCCGCTGTGGTCAACGTGACCTCCCTGACGTAAGCACGTGCTTACAAAGCTAGGCCGGTCCCCTTGATACGGTCAACGGCGCCTATCTGCCGCTGTTCTGACTGCTCGACAGGTCGGTCGCGGCGGGGATCGGTGGGGCGGACGGCCGACGACAGGAGTGGATGATGGGTGGAACCACACCGGAAGCACCTCGGCGGGACGCGCAGGGCACACGCCGGATGCTGCTGGAGGCGGCGTCGGCGCTGTTCGCCGAGCGGGGGTACGAACGGGCCACCGTACGCGACATCGCGGAGCGTGCCGGGGTGAACCAGGCGCTGCTGTTCCGCTACTTCGGTTCGAAGAAGGCCCTGTTCGGGGAGGTGGTGGCGCACGATGGCCAGGAACAGCTGCACACCACCCCGCCGGGAGAGCTGTTCGAGACCGCGCTGCGCGGGATGCTCGGGCACGGTGACCGGGTCCGGGAGGACCGGGCGCTGGCCACTTTGCTGCGTTCCGTCGGCAGCGGCGACGAGATCGGCACCGCGGCGCGCGAGATAGGGGATGACTACGCCCGGGTGCTGGCCTCCCTGAGCGGCGCCGAGGACCGCGGGCTGCGCGCGGACCTGGCGCTTTCCTGGCTGCTGGGCATCGGCCTGATGCGGGTGGTCGTGGGCAAGGAGTCGCTCGCCGAGGCCGATCCGGACGAGGTGTGCGCGCTCGTCACCGGCGCGCTCGCCACCTTGCTGGAGGACCTGCCGGTCACATGCTTTGGCGATCCGCACACCACACACGCCGCCGACTTGGCACGGTAGGACCATGACGAGCAATGATCCGGACACCCCGGAGACGAACGACCGGCCGCGCCGGGTACCCGCGGCCCAGGCCATGCGTGGCGCGGCCCAGCAGCTCGGCGAGTTGCTGGGCACCGCGCCGGAGTCCGTCTCCGCGCTGCAGCCGACGGAGGACGGATGGCTGGCCGATGTGGAAGTGGTGGAGCTGGAGCGGGTGCCGGACACCATGACCATCATGGCCTCTTACCGGGTGACCCTCGATACCCAGGGCATGCTCCTGGGCTATGAACGGCTGCGCCGTTACGCACGCGGACAGCTCGACCGCGGCCGCTAGCCGCCCCGCCCCTCCTTGTCCCGATCCATTCCCCATGCGCCCCGCGCCGCCGAATACCGGTGGCGCGGGGCGCTCGTCGTCGTACGCCGGGTCGCCGTACGTCACGTCGGTGTACGTCACACATGTCTCACCCGCCTCAAGAGTGAACACGGGTGTCGTCCCGCCCGTACAAGCCGACGGGCAGACCGAGCGAGCGAGAGGACGACCACACGTGACCGTCATGACGCAGACCGGCGGACTACCAGCCACGCCTTCGACCGGTTCAGGGACCGGAAGCCTCTTCGACATTCTCGAACTCATTCTGGACCGCGGCCTCGTCATCGATGTCTTCATCCGGGTCTCCCTCGTGGGCATCGAGATCCTGAAGATCGACATACGGATCGTGATCGCCAGCGTGGACACGTATCTGCGGTTCGCCGAGGCGTGCAACCGCCTCGACCTGGAATCCGGCCGCAAGGCCCCGGACAAGCTCAGCGACATCGTCGGCACCATCGTCGAGGGCGGCGCCCGGGGCAAGACCGAGGGCGCGCTGAGCGGCGCCATCGACGCCATCGGCAATGTGTTCGGCGGCGACGACGACAAGGACAAGTGACCGTGCATCTCTATCTCTACGCGATCACCCGCTCCGACCATCCGCTGCGGCTGGAGGAGCTGCGCGCGGTGGGCGGCGTGCCCGGCGCGCCGCGCGCGGTGACCAGTGGACCGCTGGCGGGCGTGGTGAGCCCGGCGCCGGAGACCCTGCGCCCCAAGCGCCGCGACCTCGCCGCCCATCAGGCGGTCCAGGAGCGGCTGATGACGGACGGGGCGGTGCTGCCGATGCGGTTCGGGCTGCTCGCCCCCGACGAGGCCGCGGTCAGGTCGGCGCTGGACGCCAAGCGCACCGAGTACGTCCGCGGCCTCGATGAGCTGGACGCCACCGCGGAGTTCAACCTGAAGGCGGCGCGCTCCCAGGACGACTTGCTGCGGGAGGTGCTGACCGAGTCCGACGACGCGCGGCGGCTGAACGAGCGCACCCGCGACGGCCGGGGTTCGTACGAGGACCGGGTGGCCCTCGGCGAGCTGGTCGCGCGGCAGTTGGGGGTGCGGCAGCGGAGACTCGCCGAGCAGGTCGTCGGCCGGCTGGCGGGGATGGCCCGCGGCAAGGTGGTGTCGTCCCCGGCCGGGGACGACTTCCTCAACGTCTCGTTCCTGGTGGAGCGGGGCCGCGCCGAGGAGTTCTCGCGGGCCGCGCGGCAGGTGGCGCAGGGCTACGGGGACGGCTACGACTTCCGGCTGCGCGGCCCGCTGCCCCCGTACAGCTTCGTGGCCTGAGGGGCGGGGGCGCCGTGGGACTGCTGACCGGGCTGCTCACCTTTCCGCTCGCGCCGGTGCGCGCGACCGCCTGGGTCGCCGAACAGGTGCTGGAGGCCGCCGAGCGCGAGTACTACGACCCGGCGCCGGTCCGGCGCGCCCTCACCGAACTGGAACAGGAGCTGCTGGCCGGGCGGATCGACGAGGACGCGTACGACCGCCGCGAGAACGAGCTGCTGGACCGGCTGGAAGAGCTGGAACGGCGCGATACGCAGAGACGAGTCCCGTGACGATGACAGAACCGGTTGCGGGCAGGCTGGGCCCGCCGCGCCTGCCCGCCTCGTACGACCAGCAGGGCGCCCCGTCCCTCGCCGACATCCTGGAACGGGTGCTGGACAAGGGCGTGGTGATCGCGGGCGACATCCGGATCAACTTGCTCGACATCGAACTGCTCACCATCAAACTCCGGCTGCTCGTCGCCTCCGTCGACAAGGCGAAGGAGATGGGCATCGACTGGTGGGAGCACGATCCGTCGCTGTCCTCGCGCGCCCGGCCCCATGCCGTGGACGACGAGGGGGCGGAACGGTCCCTCAGCGAGGAGAACGCACGGCTGCGCGCCGAGATCGCGGCGCTGCGGGCACAACCCCATGACCGGAGCGACAGGAGCGACAGGAGCGTGAACGGGTGACCGATATCGCACAGCACATGGTGTACGCCTACGCGGTGCTGCGCCCCACCCCCGAGGCCGCGCGGGCGGTCGCGGCGCTGCGCGGGGTGGCCGACGAGCAGGTGGGGCTCGTGGAGACCGGGGACCTGGCCGCGGCCGTCGGCCCGGTTCCGGCCGAGGAGTTCGGGGAGGGGGCGCTCACGGCGCGCCTGGAGGAGCTGCCCCGGCTCGAATCCCTGGCCCGGGGGCACCACGGGGTGGTGGCGGCGCTGACCCCGCTGGGCGCCGTACTGCCGCTGCGGCTGGCCACCGTGTACCGGGACGAGGACCGGGTGCGGCAGACGCTCCAGGAGCGCCGGGACGAGTTCCTGCCGCTTCTGGAGCGGCTCACCGGGCGCGTCGAATGGGGCGTCAAGGTCTACACGACCGCGAGCGAGGAGACGGCGGGCGCGCCGGAGGGCGGTGCGGAAGGCGACGCGGGGGACGCCGGGCTCAGCCCGGGCCGGGCCTATCTCGCCGCCCGTCGCAGACGGCGGCGCGGCGCCGAGGACGCCTGGCAGGCCGCGGTGCGGACGGCTTCGCGCATCGCCGACGAGGCCGGGGAGATCGCCGTGGAGCGGGTCGCCCACCGGCCGCAGCGCGGCGAGCTGGCCAGGGCGGGCGGCGGCGAGACCGGGAACGACGGGGAGTACGGGGAGAACATCGCCAACGACGCGTATCTGGTGCCCGTCGACCGCGCCGAGGACTTCCGCGCCCGCGTCCTGGCCGCCGTCGAGGGCCGGCAGGGGGTGCGGGTCGAGGTGACCGGCCCGTGGGCGCCGTACTCCTTCGCCCTTCCGCCCGCGCCGGCCGCCCAGCGGGAGACCGCGTGAGCACCGCGCTGGACGAGGAGGACGCCCGGGCGCTCGCGGGCCGCGAGGTCGCCCTGATCGACATCCTCGACCGGCTGCTCCAGGGCGGGGTCGTGCTGGCCGGGGACCTCGTGCTGTCCATCGCGGACGTCGATCTCGTACGGATCGATCTGCGCGCGGTCATCGCCCCCGTCGACGCCGCGCACCCGGCTCCGCCGCTGCCCTGACCGGAAAGGTTCCGCCGCCGTATGTCAGCCACTCCCGACCGCTCCGCCCCCGAACGCCCCGCCGGGCGTCTGCGCACCGATCCGGACTCGGTCGAACGTGATCTGGCCAAGCTCGTGCTGACCGTGGTCGAGCTGCTGCGTCAGCTGATGGAGCGCCAGGCGCTGCACCGGGTCGACAAGGGGGACCTCACGGAGGAGCAGGAGGAGCGGATCGGGATGACGCTGATGATCCTCCAGCGGCGCATGGAGGAGATGTGCGACCGGCACGGCCTGCGCATGGCGGACCTCAATCTCGACCTCGGCCCGCTGGGCACTCTGCTGTCCCCGGCGGGCGAGGCTCCCCGGTAGCCGTCGAGGGCGTATTTTACGCCCCTGACCAGCGCACAAGACCCACACCCCCCAAAGGTCCGCTTTTCAACCTCTTGGTAACGTGATTTTTAGCGGTGTCACCCACCGCGAAGCACAACCAGTGAGGAAGCAGTACCGATGAAGAGCGATCTCACCGAAGCGGAGGCATCCGAACCTGCCTCTTCCGCAGGCGCGGCCACCCGGTGGAACCCGACCGGCCAGACCTGGGAAACCACCTCGCGGGGACGCGCCATCCTCAGCGACCCCCGGCTCAACCGGGGCACCGCGTTCACCGAGTCCGAGCGCGACGACCTCGGGCTCACCGGCCTGATCCCGGCCCAGGTCATGACCCTGGAGCAGCAGGCCACCCGCGCCTACGCCCAGTACCGGGCCAAGGCCACCGACCTGGACAAGAACGTGTATCTGCGGTCCCTCCAGGACCGCAACGAGGTGCTGTTCTACCACCTGCTCGGCGAGCATCTCAGCGAGATGCTGCCGATCGTGTACACCCCCACCGTCGGCACCGCGATCCAGCGCTACAGCCATGAGTACCGCCGCTCCCGCGGCGTCTACCTCTCGGTGGACGCCCCGCAGGACATCGAGCGCTCGCTGCGCGCCAGCGGCCTCGGTCCCGAGGACGTGGACCTGCTCGTCGCCACCGACGGCGAGGCCATCCTCGGCATCGGCGACTGGGGCGTGGGCGGCATGGACATCTGCATCGGCAAGCTCGCCGTGTACACCGCCGCCGCCGGCATCGACCCCGCCCGCGCGCTCCCGGTCGTCCTCGACGCGGGCACCAACCGCCAGGAACTCCTGGACGACCCGCTGTACCTGGGCAACCGTCATCCGCGGGTGGACCGGGAGAAGTACGACGCGTTCATCGCCGAGTACATCGCCGCCGTCGGCCGCGTCTTCCCCGACGCGCTGCTGCACTGGGAGGACTTCGGGTCCGGCAACGCCCGGCGCATCATCGACGCCTACGGCGACAAGGCGCTCACGTTCAATGACGACATCCAGGGCACCGGCGCCGTCAACCTGGCCGCCGTGCTGTCCGGCGCCCGGGTGACCGGTGCGCCGCTGCGCGACCACCGCATCGTCATCTTCGGCGCGGGCTCGGCCGGTCTCGGCATCGCCGACCAGCTGCGCGACGCCCTGATCGCCGACGGGCTCGACCCGCAGGAGGCGTCCGACCGCTTCTGGTGCGTCGACCGCTACGGCCTGATCACCGATGACGCCGAGGGCCTCGACCACCACCGGCTGCGGTACGCCCGGCGGGCGGCCGACGTCGCCGACTGGCAGCGGGACGAGCAGGTCGGCGGCATCGCGCTCGCCGAGGTGATCCACCGCGCCCGGCCGACCATCCTCATCGGCACCTCGGGGCAGGGCGGCGCCTTCACCGAGGAGATCGTGCGGGAGATGGCCGCCCACACCGAGCGGCCCGTCATCCTCCCGATGTCCAACCCGACCCCGCTGGCCGAGGCCAAGCCCGAGGACCTGGTCCGGTGGACCGGCGGACGGGCCCTGATCGCCACCGGGAGCCCCTTCCCGCCGGTGGACCACGAGGGGGTCACCCACGTGATCGGGCAGGCCAACAACGCCCTGGTCTTCCCGGGGCTCGGCCTCGGCGCGATCGTGGCCCGCGCCACCCGGATCACCGACGGCATGCTGCTCGCCGCCGCCGAGCGGATCGCCGAGATGATCGACTCCGGCACCCCCGGCGCCCCGATCCTCCCGCTGGTCGACCAGCTGCGCGAGACCTCCGCCGCGGTCGCCGCGGCCGTCGCCCGCGCCGCCGCGCACGACGGGGTGGCCCGTACGCCCATCGCCGACGATTCCCTCGACCGCACGGTCCGCGAGGCCATGTGGAGCCCGGTCTACCGCCCGATCCAGCCGGTCTGACGACTCGTACACACCGGCTGAATCAGGGAGCAAGACCATGACTTTTTCGCACATCTTCACCATCGTCGTGCCCGTGTTCCTCGTCATCGCCCTGGGCTACGGGGCCGGGCGGGGCACGTCGTTCGACGGACAGCGCGCGGACGCGCTCCGCGTGCTCACGATGGAGTTCGCCCTCCCGGCGTCCCTCTTCCTGGGCATCGCGAACACCCCGCGCCACATCCTGCTCAGCCAGGGCCCCCTGGTGGGGATGCTCGCCCTCGGGCTGCTCGGCCTGTTCGGGCTGATCCTGCTGGGGCTGAGCCTCATCGGCCGGCTGCCGCTGCAGCGGGCGTCGATCCTGGCGCTGGCCTCCGTCCAGCCGCAGTACGCCTTCATGGGCGTCACGATCCTGGGCAATCTGTTCGGCGAGGCCAAGGCCGCGATCCCGATCGCCATCGCGGGCATCCTCGTCAACGTCATCCTGGATCCCCTCGTGCTGATCCTGCTCAACCTCGGCCGCCCGCATGTCGCGGAAGCCACCGCGTCGGCGACCGCGCCCTCCCGCGTCCTGGTGACCGCGGGCGGCGGGCCGGCCGCGGCCGAGGAGGAGCGGGACGGCGGCACCGGGTCCGCGGCACCCGCGGCGGCGAGGCCCGTGCCGACCTGGATGAAGGTCCTGCGGCCGCTGCGCAAGCCCTTCGCCTGGGCCCCGCTGCTCGGACTGGTCGTCGCGCTGGTCGGCGTGCGTCCGCCCGAGATGATCGAGAACTCGCTGTCGCTGGTGGGCCAGGCCGCCTCGGGCGTGGCGCTGCTCTCGGTGGGCGTCACCCTCGCCCGCGTCGGCGTTCCGGAGCTGAGCCCGGGGGCCATCGCGATCGCGCTGACCAGCGTGGTCGTGCTGCCGCTGAGCACGTACGGCATCGGCCTGCTGCTGGCCGGCCACGAGGTCGCCGCGCAGACGGCCCTGATCCTGGCGTTCCCCGTCTCCCCGGTGCCGATGATGCTCGCGTCACAGCACGTCAAGGACGAGGAACACCGCATCGCCTCCTCCGTGATCATCAGCATCGTGCTGGCGTTCGCCACGCTGCCGCTGATGATCAACCTCACCGGCTAGCGGGAACGGACCCCGGTCCATGGCCCGTCGGTGCGCGCTCAGGCCGCGCACCGGCGGGCCATCTGTCTCAGAGGTGGCCGTGCTACAAAGAGGGGCACTTCGTCAGCACAGGGATGGCACCATTGAGCGCGATCAGTACCGGTCAGGCCGTGATCCTCGGCGTCGTCGAGGGGGTGACCGAGTTCCTGCCCGTCTCCTCCACCGGCCACCTCAAGATCACCGAGGGGCTGATGCACATCCCGGTGGACGACAAGGCCGTCGTCGCCTTCACGGCCGTCATCCAGGTCGGCGCCATCGCCGCGGTGCTGCTCTACTTCTCCAAGGACATCGTCCGCTTCGTGAGCGCCTGGGCCCGGGGCATCGCCAACCGGGAGCTGCGCGACCGGCACGACTACAAGTTCACCTGGTGGGTCATCTACGCCACCCTCCCCGTGGTGGCCGTCGGCCTCGCCGCCAAGCCGCTGATCGAGGGGCCGCTGGCGTCCCTGTGGGTGGTGGCCGGATCACTGATCGTGGGCAGCGGGCTGATGTGGGCGGCCGACCAGATGGGCCGCCACAAGCGCGGCGAGGACGACACCTCGCTCAAGGACGCCATGCTCGTCGGCGGCTCGCAGATCCTCGCGCTGCTCTTCCCCGGCTTCTCCCGCTCCGGCGCGACCATGTCCACCGGGCTGATCCTGGACCTGGACCGGGTGGCCGCCACCCGGCTGTCGTTCTTCCTCGGCCTCCCCGCCCTCACCGGTGCGGGGCTGTACGAGCTGAAGGACGCGCTCGGCGGCGGGGTCGCCGCGACGCCGCTGGTGGTGGGCACGGTCGTGTCGTTCGTCGTGGCGTACGCCTCGATCGCCTGGCTGCTGAAGTTCGTCGCCAAGCACTCCTTCAACGCCTTCGTGATCTACCGCGTCGCCGTGGGCGTCCTGCTGTTCGGCCTGCTGGGGACGCACGTCCTCACGGCCTGACCCTGCGCGAGGCCCCGGGCGGGCCGCCCGGGGCCGTTCACGAGGATCGATCACTTCAGGCCGATGGCCGCGCCCGGGCCCAGCGGCAGATCGAATCCGTAGAAGATCCCCAGGATCGCCAGCCATACCGCCAGGAACGGCACGACGAAGATGGCGAGCCGGGAGATGAGGGTGCCGAGCCGGGCCTCCGGCTCGTACTGGCGGACCATCGCCAGGATGAGCAGCAGGTAGGGGTTCATCGGGGTGAGGGCGCCGGTGGCCGAGTCGCCGATACGGAAGGCGGCCTGGCTGAGCGCCGGGCTCATGCCCATCAGCATGAACGCGGGGATGAAGACGGGCCCCACCAGGGACCACAGCGCGGAGCCGGAGACCACGACGAGGTTGAGGCAGGAGGCCATCAGGACGAACGCGATGATGGCCCAGAAGCCCGTGACGCCCGTGGAGTTGAGCAGCGCGGCGGCCTTCACCGCCAGCAGCACCCCGACGTTGGACCAGTTGAAGAGCGCGATGACCTGGGCGGCCACGAACATCATGACGATGTAGCCGGACATGTTCTTCACCGAATCGGTCATCGCGGTGACCACGTCCTCGGTACCGGTGAGCTTCTTCACCGTGAAGCCGTAGGTCAGCCCGGCCAGCAGGAAGGCGCCGAACAGGACGGGCACGATGCCGGTGAGGACGGGCGAGGGGACGAACGCCCCGCCGTCCCCGCGCAGCGGGGCCCCGGGTGGCAGCCACAGGGCGAGGACCGCCGCCAGATAGGCGCCCACCACGAGCGCGGTGGCCAGCAGGCCCTTGCGCTGCACCGGGGTGAGGGCCAGATCCTCCGCCTCGGGCGCGCCGTCGGCGGGCTCGTACGGCGTGAGGCGCGGTTCGAGGACGCGGTCGATGAGGAATCCGCCGAGCAGTCCGAGCACGATGCTGCTGGAGGCGGTGAAGAAGTAGTTGATGAGCAGGTGGATGTGGAGCCCGTCGGCGGCGGGCAGCACCGAGGCCGCCTGCTGGGTGATGCCGACGTAGAGGGCGTCGAGCGAGCCGATGGTGAATCCGGCGGCGTAGCCCGCGGTGACGCAGGCGAAGCCGCCGATGAGGCCCGCGACGGGATGGCGTCCGGCGCTCCTGAACACCATGGCCGCCAGCGGCGGGAGCACGATGGCGCCGACATCGCTCATCATGTGGGCCTGGCCGGCGACGACGGCCACCGCGTACGGGAGCACGGTGCGCGGGACCCGGGCCAGGGTGGCCCGCATGACCGTCTCCAGCAGACCGGTCCGCTCCGCGAGCCCGACCACCATGATCAGCACCAGCACGGCGCCGATCGGGGGGAAGGTCGCGAAGTTGGGGATCAGGTTCTCCAGCAGCCAGCGCAGCCCCTCGCCGGTGAACAGTCCGCCGATCTGCTTGGTGGTGTCGGTGCCGGGGACGGTGACGGAGACGCCGCCGAGGGCGAGGCCGGTGGAGACGACGGCCAGGAGCGCGAAGAGCCCGCTGAACAGGACGATGGGGTTGGGGAGGGCGTTGCCGGCGCGCTCGATGAGGGAGAGCACGCGGTCGAGGCGGCCCGGGAGCGGGGGGCTGGGGGTGGCGCTGTCCGGTGCCGGGAGACCGGTGAGTGAGCGCATGGGGGCTACCTTCCGGTGGGAGCCGCCGGGAGCAGCTGGTCCTTGCGGACGATGCCGTCCTGGACGACGAACGAAATGTTGGCGGGGTCACCGAGGACGCCGATGTGGTGGAGCGGATCGCCGTCGCAGAGGATGAGGTCGGCGGTGCGGCCGGCGGTCAGGGTGCCGAGCCGGTCGTCCACACCGAGGAGTTCGGCGGCGGTGCGGGTGCCGGCGACGATGGCGGCCATGGGGTCCATGCCCAGGTCCACCAGGTAGCTCAGCTCCATCAGGTTCTGGCCGTGCGGGCAGACGGCGGCGTCGGTGCCGAGCGCGATGCGGGCACCCCGCTCGATGGCGCGGGCGATGTTCTCCTTGGTGATGCCGGACCAGCGGACCTTCTTCTGGTAGTGGAACGGCGCCATGGTGTCCTTGTTGATGCCCGCGTACACGGTGGAGAGGGTCGGGACGACGAAGGTGCCGCGCTCCCCCGCCATCTCCAGGGCCTGGTCGTTCAGGCCGTAGCCGTGCTCGATGCTGGTGACGCCGCCGCGGATGGCGTTGAGGATGCCCTCGGTGCCCTGGGCGTGGGCGGCGACCGGCTTGCCACCGTGGCGGCGGCACTCGTCCACCACGGCCCGGATCTCCTCCTCCAGCAGCCCTTCGTCCTCCGGCTGGTCGTACGGGCTGCCCATGCCGCCGGTGGCGCAGATCTTGACCAGGTCGGCGCCCGCGCGCAGCACCTTGCGGACGGCGAGGCGGGATTCGTCCACGGTGTCGGCGATCTCGGACATGGCGCCGCCGCTGAGGTCGGTGCCGTCGGGCAGGCGTACATCGGCGTGGCCGCCGGTGTGGCTGATGATCCGTACGGCGGTGTGCAGCCGGGGGCCGGCGATCCGCCCGCTCTCCACCGCTGTGCGGTAGCCCGCGGAGAGTCCGCCCAGGTCGCGGGCGCTGGTGATGCCCGCGTCCAGGGTCTGCCGCATGCGCGTGGCGGTGTCGAACGTGACCAGCACCGGGTCGAGTTCGCCACGGCGGCCGGGCGGGGAGGCGTGCGCGTAGGCGAGATGGGTGTGGCAGTCGAAGAAGCCGGGGAGGACCGTGCGGCCCCCGGCGTCGATGACGCGGTACCGGGCGGTGTCGCCGCCGGGCGCGGAGGGCGCGGCCGCGGCGGGTCCGGCGTAGGTGAGGGTGCCCTCGGCGTCGCTGATCACGACGGCGTCGGTCACGGGGGACGCTCCGGTGCCGTCGATGAGGGTCGCGTTCTCGATGCGCAGCGCGGTCCGGACGGTTTCGGGGGCCAGCTGATCCTTCATGGGATCGGGTTCACTCCTCGCATGCGGAAAACAGGTACGGAGCAGTGTTGGGCCGGCGTGTTTTCTGCGTGCTACGGTGCAGCATTCCATCGAGAATCGGCCACCGAGCGCAGGAATCAGCCGCCCATGGACACGCAGTTTTCCGCCGGGCAACCGCCGGACGAGCTGGACGAACTGGACCGGGGGGTGGTGCACGCCCTGCAGATCCACCCCAGGGCCCCGTGGACGCTGGTCGGCGATGTCCTCGGGGTGAACCCGGTGACGGCCGCGCGGCGCTGGCACCGGCTGGAGGACGCGGGGCTGGCCTGGGTGACCGCCTATCCGCGGCTGTCCGACGCGCGCATCGTGGTGACCGCCGTGGTGGAGATCGACACCGAGCCCGGGGTGGGCGAGGAGGTGGCCGAGGCGCTGGCCGCCGACCCGGCGGTGGCGAACCTCAAGCTCACGGCCGGCAGCCGGGACCTGGTGGCCTCCGTGCAGACCGCGGACCTCGGGGAGCTGGCGCGCCTCGGCACGGTGCTGTTCCGGGGGCAGCCGGGGGTGCGGGCGACCCGTACCCATGTGGCGACGGCCGTACCCACCGAGGGCAGCCGGTGGCGGCTGCGCAGCCTGGACGCGGCGCAGTGCGCCCGGCTGGAGGCCGCGGCGGCCTGCCCCGTGCCCGAAGCGGCCCAGGGTTCCCCGGGCCGGGACGCGCTGGACGCGCGGCTGCTGGAGTTGCTGAGCACCGACGGCCGGATGTCCCTGCGGGACCTGGCGGCGGGCGCCGACGCGGGCCCCACCACGGTGCGCCGACGGCTGGGCGTGCTGCTGGCCTCATGGGTGAGCCTGCGCTGCGATCTGGCCCGGCCGCTGTCCGGCTGGCCGCTGTCCGCGGTGTACTTCGCGTCCGTACCGGCGCGGTATCTGCGGGAGGCCACCCGGGTACTGGCCGGGATGCGGGAGGTGCGGTCGTGCTCGATCACGGCCGGTCCGCACAACGTGGTGATCGACGTCTGGCTGCGCGCGATGAGCGATGTGCACGGCTTCGAGGCGCATGTGGCGCGGCAGGTGCCCCATCTGGCCATCGACGACCGCTCGGTGGTGCTGCGCACGGTGAAGCACATGGGGCGGCTGCTGGACCGGGACGGGCGCTGTGTGGGCGTGGTCCCGCTGCGCCAGCTACAGGAAACGCGGCGCGTGGCGGACGACGAGGACTGAGCGTCGGGATTCGGTCAGCTCAGCGCGCGGGACGCGCCCGGCGCCTATCCATCTGTCATATGCCTACGTAGGACAATCACATGATGCGTCTCCCTCGCGGTAACCCAGAAGAGCCTGTTCCCGCTACGCCCGGCCCGGCCCGGCGGTGACCCTGCGCGGTCGCGCCACGGGCGGCCCGGCGACCGCGTAGAGCCGGGGTCCCTCGCGTAACGACGGCCCCGGCGTGGCACGAAGGGCCTGGTCCGGGCGGTGCCCGCCGCACCGGCCGCTCCCCCGTCGCGCCGCCGCCGGGGCCCGCCGGGCCGTATCGGCCCACAAGGGCGGCGGACCCTACTACACGGCGTACGCGGTGTCGGCCCATCGACAGATTTCACCCCCATCCGCTGAACCGTGCGTAACCTCTCCGTCACTGGCGAAGCCCCCGGGTGCGCCACGGGCAACGCAGGAGGGGAGACCGCATGCCCGGAATCGACGAATGCCTGCTCGACGCCATGACGGTGAACGGCGCGCGCGGCGCCGCCGTGATCGAGTGGACCAGCGGGCTCGCGCTCGGCATGGTCGGCGAGACACGCGACGGCGACCCCGAGGCCACCGCGGCGGAGACGGCCGAATTGGCCCGCATGGCCGCCGAACAGTCCGCGTTCGCCGCCCTCGAACCGCGCGGCGAGGCTGACGGAGCCGGTGAGGGCGGGGAGTACGACGGCGGGGCGTTGGGGGAGGCGCCCGTGGAGGACCTGATCGTCACCACCCGCACCTGCTACCACCTGCTGCGCTTCGTCGACACCGCCTTCGACAGCGGTGTCTTCTTCTACCTGTGGCTCGACCGGCGCGAGGGGAACCTGGCGCTCGCCCGGCTGCGGCTGCGCGACCTGGCGCAGCGGCTGGCGCTTTGATGAGACCCGGCCCCGCACCCCGTCTCGCCGAACTGGCCGCCGAGCGGGCCAGCGGCGCCCTGCTGTGCGACGCGGGCACCGTCTATCTGGCGGACGGAAAGGTCGTGCACGCGGAGAGCCCGCTGGCCCCGGGCCTGGAGGTGCTGCTCATCACCGGCGGGCGGCTGACCGCCGACAGCTGGCGGGAGGCGGCCGGCCACCCGGCCGCCGCCGGGCGGGTCGGCCGGTTCCTCGTGGACAGCGGGCGGCTGACCGACGCGGAACTGGAGATCTGCCATCTGGGCGCGCTGTTCGACGCGGCCTGGTTCGCGCTCGGGCCGGGCAGCGGACCGCGCGGCTTCCAGCGGGGCGCGGCGCACTGGCTCGGCCCGGTGCGCCCGGTGGACCCGGTCGCTCTCGAACGGGAGATCCGGCGGCGCGGCGAACTGCTCGACAGCCTGTGGCCGTATCCGCGGGTGGACACCGAGCCGGTGGTGCTGCGCCGCCCGGACGGTCACCTCCCGCCGGTCACCCGCCGCCGGCGCGCGGTGCTGGCGCTCGTCGACGGGGTCCGTACCCCCGTCGGGATCGCCCGGGCGCTGGGCCGTCCCGCCTTCCACACGCTGCTCGACGTACGGCGGCTGGCGGCCGCCGGATACGTCGAGACGCCCCGAGCACCCCGCACCCCCATGCCGCGGGCCCCGGAACCCGGTCCGGCCGCGGTCGACTTCGCCGAACCCGACGCCCCCCTGCTGCGTCGGCTCCGTGACGCCCTGGAGGCACACCTGTGATTCCCCCGACCGCCCCCACCGTCGCATGCCTCCCGTCGTGAGACGCGCCCTGCGGCAGCGCCCGGACCCGCGGCAGCGCACGGATCCGCGCCGGCGCGCCGACCCGCGACAGCGTGCGGAAAGGAGAGAGCTGTTGGCCGCCGAGCCCGAAGTCCTGGACGAGCTGCGCCGATTGCGGGCCCGCGTCATCCATGTGACCGGCGCCCTGGTCGCCACCAGCGACGGTCTGGTGCTGGCCCACGACACGGCCACCATCGAGCCCGAGGGCGTCGCCGCGCTGACCGCCGCGGCCCTCGGGGTGACGCAGTCGCTGGCCGACGCCACCGGCCGGGGCGCCTTCCGTGAACTGCTGGTCCGCGGCGAGGAGGGCTATGTCGCCACGTACGCCGCGGGACCGGCGGCCGTCCTGACCGTGCTGGCGGACGGGCGCGCCAACGTGGGCCGTCTCCACCTGGAGGCCCGCCGGTGCGGCGCCCGCGTCGCCGAGCTGGTGGGCGACGCGCTCGGCAAGGCCGAGCGGAGCCGGCCTTCCCTGTAAACACCACTCGAAGAACCATCATCGAAAGGAACTGCCAGATCATGGCGAACACCCAGACCGCGCTCAAAGAGGCGATGACGTCCATCGAGGGCACCCTCGGCGTCGCGCTGGTCGACTACTCCAGCGGCATGGCCCTGGGCACCCTGGGCGGGGGCAAGGAACTCGACCTGACGGTGGCGGCCGCGGGCAACACCGACGTGGTCCGCGCCAAGGTGCGCACCATGGAACAGCTCGGCCTCAAGGACTCCATAGAGGACATCCTGATCACCCTCGGCACCCAGTACCACCTGATCCGGCTGCTGAAGGGCCGGAACAGCCAGGGGCTCTTCCTCTACCTGGCGCTGGACAAGAACCGGGCCAACCTGGCGATGGCCCGCCACCAGTTGCGCAGGATCGAGGCCGACCTGGAGGTCTGACCCTCCGCACCGGGCGCGGGCGACAGACGGATGACAGCATCCCCTGTCGCCCCGCTCGACCGCTGTCCGCCCGCGATCCAGGAGCGCCACTGTCACCTGACACCGCCGGTGCTCAGCGGCCCTCCTGGCGCGCCTTGCGGCGGGCCTCCTCCTCGTTGAACAGCTCGGCCAGCTTCCGGGTGTGCGCGTCGAGTTCGATGCCCCCGTCCTCGGCACCCTCGTCGTCCTCGGCGTCGCCTGTGAGCAGGCCCTGTTCGCGGAGCTGCTGGTCGTGGAGCTTGATCGGCGGCTGCGGATCCCAGTCGGAGGGCCGGGGGCCCTCGGGGCCGTCCGGTCCGATCCGTACCAGGCGCTCGACGCGCACGATCCTGAACAGCCGCCCGAGCACCCGCAGTTCATCGCCCCGGTCGGCGTCCAGCCGGTCCGCCGCGGCCGTGTAGGGGGCGCGCTCGGCGGGTTCGAGGCCGAGCTTCCACGGGATGAGGACACGCATCTCCAGCGCCAGGGTGTCCCGTGCGCCCTGGGGCGTGGTGGACGTCCCCGTACAGTCGGACCGCCACTCCCCGGCCGCCTTCTCGACCGTCATGAACGTCGGCGGCAGCAGCACGCCTCCCGGGTGGGTGTCCGCCGCCCGCAGGCAGTCGTCGCGCACCTCCCGCGGGACGCTGCCCCGCTTGGGCAGCATCGACAGCAGTTCGAGCTTCAGGATGCCGTCGGACACGCCGGTGGCGGTCACCGGGTCGATCACGAACCCCGAGGTGGGGTCGGGGGCCTTGTGGGCCTCCCCCGGCGGCGCCGGGTCCAGGTCGGTGATCCGCGGCGGTTCGGGCCCCTGCGGACCGGAGCGGAGGAAGCGCTCGGCCCGGACCACCCGGAACCGGCTGCCCAGGACCGTCATCTCGTCGATGACCTCCCAGTCCATCCGCTCCGCGGCCGCCAGGCACTCCTCGTGGGCCGCCCGGTCCCCGGTGGCCTCCGCCTCCTGCGCCATCTTGCGGAACTGACAGCCCATGCTCTCCCGGGCATCCTGCGGCGCCAGCCCCGAGAAGGGCGACACCAGCTCCCAGCCGCCCAGTTCACGCTCCCGCACCACCCCGAACACCGGACCGCCGGCCGAAAGGATCTCCGGATACACCTCCCGCGACCGCCATGCCTCCACATCCGCCACCGCCGCCACCGGCGCCTCCGGCGCGGCCACCCGGACCGTCCGATAGGCGGGGACGTTCTCGCCCTCTTCCGTCATGGGGCCAGCATGAGCACATACAAGCCGCTGGCGCGACAGAACGGCTGAAAGTCCATCCGACCGTGGGACGAGCCCTTGCGGCACCCCTCAACAACAAGGTGACGCACGCTTATTGACCCGCCGTCCGGCACCAACCTAGCCTCCATCTCCATACGTAGACCGTGTACACATACGTGGAGCGAGGTCGCATGCCACTTGTCATCGTCGGGATCAGCGTCCTGAGCCTGCTGTTCCTCATGACAAAGCTGAAGCTCAACGGCTTTATCGCGCTGCTCCTGGTGGCGGTCGGCGTCGCGCTGGTGCAGGGGGTGTCGCTGGAGAAGATCCCGGATGTCCTCGCGGGCGGCATCGGCGACCAGATCGGCGACACGATGATCGTCATCGGGCTGGGCGCCATGGTCGGCCGGATCATGGGCGACTGCGGCGCCGCACAGCGGATCGCGGGCAAGCTGGTCGACACCTTCGGGCTGCGCTGGGTGCAGGTGGCCATGGTGGTGACCGCGATGCTGATCGGCGTGACGATGTTCTACGAGGTGGCCTTCGTCATCATCGTGCCCATCGCGTTCACCATCGTCCGCGTCACCCGGGCGAACCTGCTGTGGGTCGGGCTGCCGATGTCCATCGCCCTGTCGACCATGCACAGCTTCCTGCCGCCGCACCCGGGCCCCACCGCGGTGGCCGCGACGTTCGACGCGTCGGTCGGACTGACCCTGCTCTACGGCCTGTTCTTCGCCGTACCGTTCGGCGCGCTGATCGCCCTGGTGTGGCCGCGGCTTCCGTTCGTCCGGCGGATGAACCCCGAGATCCCCCAGGGCCTGGTCACCGAGCGCACCTTCAGCGACGAGGAGATGCCCGGCATGGGCTGGTCGCTGTCGGTGGCGCTCTTCCCGGTGGTCCTGATCGCCGGGGCGGCGGTGTACGACATGGCCGTACCCGACTCCGACCCGGCCCTGCCGCTGGTCACCTTCATCGGCTCGGCGCCGATCGCCCTGCTGCTCACCCTGCTGCTGGCGGTGTGGGCGTTCGGCCCGCGGATCGGCCGGGGGCTGGCGGAGGTCAGCAAGTCGTGCAACTCGGCGGCCCAGGCGATGGCGATGATCCTGCTGGTGATCGGGGCGGGCGGCGCCTTCAAGGGCGTCCTGGTGGAGGGCGGGATATCCGACTACATCAAGGACCTCACGGACGGCTGGCCGGTATCCCCGATCTTCCTGGCGTGGCTCGTCGCGGTCATCCTGCGGATCGCCCTCGGCTCGGCCACCGTCGCCGTCGTCACGGCCGCCGGGGTGGTGCAGCCGATGCTCGACGGCAGCGGGGTCCACCCCGAACTCATGGTCCTCGCGGTGTCCTGCGGCTCCATCGCCTTCTCCCATGTGAACGACCCGGGATTCTGGATGTTCAAGGAGTACTTCAACCTCTCCGTCATCGATGCCATCAAGGCGCGCACCACGTACACCACGGTGCTCGCGGTGCTCGGCCTCGGCGGTGTCCTGGCGGTCGAGGCGAGCCTGGACGCGCTCGGCCTGTGACCCCCTCGGGCCACGGCGAGTAGTACCGCTTTATACCGATTACGCTCGAATAGGAAAGGCTGGTGGAAGGGAGCGCATCCGTGTCCGTCACCTCATCGGGGCCGTCCCCGGTCTCCTTGCCCAGACATCGCGGCTGCCCGTTCGACCCGCCCGGCGCGTACGGGGCGCTCCGCGAGCGGCGGAAGGCGGCGCGGCTGGCCTTCCCGGACGGCAAGGCGGGCTGGCTGCTCACCGGCTACGAGGACGTGCGCGAGCTGCTGGCGGACGACCGGTTCAGCGCGGACCGCGTCCGGGCCTCGTCGCCGGTCCGGGCGTTTCCGGTCCGGGAGGACGATCCGCGCCGGCTGGGCTCGTTCATCGGCATGGACCCGCCCGAGCACACCCGCTACCGGCGGCTGCTCTCCCGGTGGTTCACGGTGCGGCGGATGCGGGAGCTGCTGCCGCGCATCGAGGGGATCGTCACGGACCACCTGGACGCGATGGAGCGCACCGGCCCGCCCGCCGATCTGGTGCGGGCGTTCGCCCAGCCCATCCCGTCCCTGGTGATCTGCGAGCTGCTGGGGGTGCCGTACGCCGACCGGGCCGCCTTCCAGGCGTGGTCGGCGACCCTGTTCCGGATCGACGAGGACGAGGAGAAGATCTTCGCCGCCCGGGACGCGGTGTGGGACTACATGCGGGACCTGGTGGCGGCCAAGCGGCGGCGGCCGGACGGGGCGCTGCTGTCCCGGCTGGTCCACGACGCGGACCCGGCGGCGGCGTTCTCCGACGCGGAGCTGACCGGGGTGGGCCTGCTGCTGCTCATCGCCGGGCATGAGACGACGGCGAACATGCTGGCCCTGGGCACCTTCGCCCTGCTGTGCCACCCCGAGCAGGCGCGGCTGGTGCGCGAGCGGCCCGAACTGGCCGATGACGCGGTCGAGGAGCTGCTGCGCTATCTGACCATCGTCCAGTTCGGCACCGTCCGGGTCGCCCGGGAGGACGTGGAGATCGCCGGGGCGCGGGTGCGGGCCGGGGAGACCGTGGTCGCCTCGATCGCCGCCGCCAACCGGGACCCGGCCCGGTTCCCGGCCCCCGACGGCCTGGACATCACCCGCGATGCCACCGAGCACATCGCCTTCGGCCACGGCGTCCACCAGTGCCTGGGCCAGCACCTGGCCCGAATGGAGATGCGGACCGGCTACCCGGCGCTGCTCCGGCGGTTCCCCACCCTGCGGCTGGCGGTGCCGGCCGAGGAGGTGCCGCTGCGGGACGACATGCTCGTCTACGGAGTCCACCGGCTCCCCGTCACCTGGGAAGGGTGAGCGTGATGCGCGTCGAGGTGGACCGCGCCCGGTGCCGGGGCGCCGGGCAGTGCGCCCTGCACGCACCGGAGCTGTTCGACCAGTCCGAGGACGACGGCATGGTCGTCGTCCTGGACGACCACCCCGCGCCCGCGCTGCGCGGGAAGGCCCGGCTGGCCGCGCGGCTCTGCCCGAACAGCGTCATCCGCGTCGTGGGCGACGAGCCGGACGAGGGCTAACGCACCGTGCGCTCCAAGGAGCCCAGGAGCGTGATGGCGCCGTCCCGGAACACGCTGCCGGGCGTGCCCGCTCCCCCGGCCTGGCTGCGCTGGCTGCCGGTCCTGTATGTGGCGGCGATCCTGGCGATCGAGCCCGTGACCCCCGTCCAGTGGCCGGTGAGCTTCCTGCTCATCGCCCTGCCGGTGGTGGCCGCGTTCACGCTCGGCCCGGTCGGGGTCGCCGGTGTCACGCTGTTCACCGTGGCCTTCGAGGGGGTGCTGGCCGGGACCCCGTGCTGCGCGGGCCGCAGCGTCGGCTATCTGTGGGACCGCCACTACGTCGCCTCGTACCTCTCCACCGCCCTGGTGGGCGCCCTCGGCACCGCGCTGGCCGCTCACCGCGAGCGACAGGAGAAGCAGCTGGTGCACGCGGCCTCGGTGACCGAGGCCCTGATGCGCACCCTGCTGCGGCCGCTGCCGCACGAGGTCGGCCATGTGCTGACGGCCGGGCTCTACCGTCCCGCCGAGGCCGGGACCATGATCGGCGGTGATCTCTTCGACATCCGCGCCACCCGGACCGGGGAGCGGGCCATCATCGGCGATGTCCGGGGCAAGGGGCTGCAGGCGGTCCGTACCGTCGCCGATGTGCTCGGCGGCTTCCGCCAGGCCGTCTACGAACCCGGGGATCTGCGGCAGGTCTGCGCCCGGCTGGAGAGCCGGATGGCGCGGGAGGCCGCTGAGATCCCGGACGATGAGCTGTTCGTCACCGCCGCGCTGATCGAGTACGACCCGCTCGCGCACCGGCTGACGGTGATCAACCACGGGCACATCGAGCCCATCCTGATCTCCCGGGGCGAGGTGATGACACTGAGCGGGCCGCCGTCCCTGCCGCTGGGGCTGGGCTCACTGGCGAACGAGAGCCCGGTGCCCGTGCACCACCGCTTCCTGCGCGGCGATGTGCTGCTGCTGTGTACCGACGGGCTGATCGAGGCCCGCGATGTGACGGGGGCCTTCTATCCCCTCCTGGACCGGCTGCGCGCCCGGTTCGCCCAGGCCCCGCCCCCGGAGCCCATCGACGTCATCGAGTTCCTCAACACGGATCTGCCGGCCCACGCCCGCGCCCTCAACGACGACGTCGCCGTCCTCGCCCTCTCCCCGCACGAGCGCCAGTGAACCGGGCCGACGCCGCGCACCGGTCAGCCGACGGGCAGCTCCGCCCACCGGGTGACGACTCCCCCGCGGCCCGGGTGGGTGCCGTGGCGGGCCGAGAGCGCGGTGACGATGCCGAGCCCGCGCCCGTGTTCATCGGGCTCGATCTCCTCCGTCGAGCCGGGCCCGCTGGGCGCCGGTCCGCCGTCGGTGACCGCGATGTGCAGGGTGCCGCACTCCTTGGTCTCGCTCCAGCACAGCCGCAGAACGGCCGGGGGCAGGGCGTGCAGAACCGCGTTGGTGATCAGCTCCGAGACCACCAGCAGCGCGTCCTCCAGGGTGTCGGCGGCCAGCCCCCAGTCGGCCAGCAGCGCCTGTGCCCGCCGCCGCACGGTGGCGACGGCCTCGTGGAGATGCGGCACCGGAAAGTGATGATCGACGTATGCGCCACCGGTCCAGGGGATGGTCAGCTGATCCGTCATATCTCCTCCTTCCGGATGGTCCGCCGGTCCTGTTCCTCATGTCCTGCTACGGACGTTATGGGCGACGACCGGCGGGGTCAACGAATCCTGGTCGGCATTACCGAACGTTCCCGCCCGGGGGTGAACGCATGCCCGAAGAGCTACGATCACGTCATGGCCGGCCCGGTGCAGTCCATCGAGCGGGCGGCGGCGATCCTGCGGCTGCTCGCCCAGGGCTCCGGGCGGCTCGGGCTGGGCGAGGTGGCCACCTCGCTGGGCTTGGCGAAGGGCACCGCCCACGGCATTCTGCGCACCCTGCAGAGCGTCGACTTCGTCGAGCAGGACAGGGCCACCGGAAAGTACCAGCTCGGCGCGGCGCTGCTGCACCTGGGGACCAGCTACCTCGACATCAACGAGCTGCGGTCCCGCTCCCTCAACTGGGCCGACGCCCTGGCCGCCCGCAGCGGGGAGGCGGTCCGCCTCGGGGTGCCGCTGGAGGGCAAGGTGCTCATCGTCCACCATGTCTTCCGGCCCGACGACACCTTCCAGACCCTGGACGTCGGCTCGCTGCTGCCGCTGCACGCCAGCGCCCTGGGCAAGGTCCTGCTGGCGTTCGGGGCGACGCCGGTGGAGCCGCTGCTGGAGGCGGAGCCGGAGAGCTACACGCGGCACACGCTGGTCTCCCCGCAGGCGCTGAACCAGGCGCTGGGCGAGATCCGGGAGGCGGGATGGGCCGCCGCGGTCCAGGAAACCGTCACGGGTGAGGCGGACATCGCGGCACCGATACGCGGCCAGGGCGGCCTGGTCGTCGGCGCCGTCGGGGTGTCCGGCACCGTGGAACGCGTCTGCGACAGCAAGGGCCGGCCCCAGCCGTCACTGGTCGGCCTGACCCGGGACGCCGCACGGGCCATCTCCCGCGACCTCGGCGCGGCCCGCTGGTGACCCCCCATGTCCTGCTCGTATCCGCCCGAAGGCAGGCAAGGCCATGGTTGAACGCTATGTGATGTCCATCGATCAGGGCACCATGTCCACCCGGTGCATCCTCTTCGACCACCAGGGGCGGCTGGCGTCCGTCGCCCAGCGGGAACACCGGCAGCACTACGCCAGGCCCGGCTGGGTGGAGCACGACCCCGCCGAGATCTGGGCCAATCTGCGCCGGGTGGTGCCTCAGGCGCTGCGCGACACGGGCGCCGGGCCCGAACAGATCGCGTCGATCGGCATCGCCAATCAGCGCGAGACCACGGTGGTGTGGGACCGCCGTACGGGCCGCCCCGTGGGCAACGCGATCATCTGGCAGGACACCCGCACGGACGCGCTCGTGCAGGAGCTGCGGCGCAGCACCGGTGACGACTTCTTCCTCGACCGCTGTGGGCTCTCCCCCGCCACCTACTTCTCCGCGCCCCGCATCCGCTGGCTGTTCGACCACGTCGAGGGGTTGCGGGAGCGCGCGGAGCGCGGCGAGGTGCTGTTCGGCACGATGGAGAGCTGGCTGATCTGGAACCTCACCGGCGGTCCCTCCGGAGGCCTGCACATCACCGACGCCACCAACGCCAGCCGCACCATGCTGATGAACATCCGCACCCTCACCTGGGACGACGAGCTGCTGTCGTACTTCGGCGTGCCACGGGCGATGCTGCCCGACATCCGCCCCTCCGCCGAGGGCTACGGGGTGGCGAAGGCGGTGCTGCCGGGCGTGCGGATCGGCGCCGCCCTCGGCGACCAGCAGGCGGCGCTGTTCGGGCAGACCTGCTTCGCGCCCGGCGAGGCCAAGTGCACGTACGGCACCGGCAGCTTCCTGCTGCTCAACACCGGCACCCGCCTGGTCCGCTCCCGGCACGGGCTGCTCACCACCGTGGGCTACAAGGTCGGCGACGAGCCGCCCGTCTACGCCCTGGAGGGGCCGATCGCGGTCACCGGGTCGCTGGTGCAGTGGTTCCGCGACCGGCTGGGCCTGATCCACAGCGCGCCGGAGATCGAGACCCTGGCCCGCAGCGTGGAGGACAACGGCGGCTGCTACATCGTGCCCGCCTTCTCCGGCCTGTTCGCCCCGCACTGGCGCAGCGACGCGCGCGGCGTCATCGTCGGCCTCACCTCGTACATCACCAAGGGCCATCTCGCCCGCGCGGTGCTGGAGGCCACCGGCTGGCAGACCCGTGAGGTCGTCGACGCCATGAACGCCGACTCGCCCGAGCCGCTGAAGGCGCTGAAGGTCGACGGCGGCATGACGGCGAACAATCTGCTGATGCAGTTCCTGGCCGATGTGCTCGACGTGCCGGTGGTGCGGCCGATGGTGTCGGAGACGGTGTCCCTGGGCGCCGCGTACGCCGCGGGGCTGGCCGTCGGCTACTGGCCGGACCTGGAGGGGCTGCGCCGCAACTGGCACCGGGCCGGGCAGTGGATGCCCACGATGGATCCGGGGCGGCGGCAGACCGAGTACGAGAACTGGCAGCGTGCCGTGCGGCTGTCGTTCGGCTGGCTGAGATAGCCGCGGATCACGGGGGCTCAGGGGCGGCGCGCCCAGGCGGACACCATGGGGGCGGTGGCCAGGTCGAGGCGTCCGGTGGCGACGTGTCGCAGGTGCCGGTCGATCTCCTCGTCGGTGGCCAGGCCCGCGGCCACCAGCCGGTCGCGGATCTGCCGCACGGTGGCGGCCTCCAGGACCGTGCAGGCCGGTGAGGCGATGGGGAAGTACGCGTCGGCGCACACGTCCGTGAGGCCCGCCTCGCGCAGCAGCCGGGGCAGGGTGCGCCCGTAACCGAGGTCCGCGCCGCGCGCCGCCATCAACTCGCGGAAACCGGACCGCAGCCGGTTGGCGAGGCGCTGTTCGGGGCCGGACTCGTCCGGGCACAGCAGCGGCTGGAGCCCGGGGTCGGCGTCCTCCAGGAGCAGCCATCCGCCGGGCCGCAGCGCCTCGACCATCCGGCGCAGGGCCTCGGCCCGGTCGGGGACGTGCACCAGCACCAGGCGGGCGTGCACCAGGTCGAAGGGGCCGGACGGCGGCGGGTCGGCGGCCACGTCATGGCGCAGCACCTCGATCACCCGGCCGGGGCCGGTGGCCGTGGTGCGGGTCCAGGACACGTCGATGTCGGTGGCGATCACCTGCCCGGTGGGCCCGACCCGTTCCGCCAGCCCCTCGGGGACGGAGGGGCCGCCGGCGCCGACCTCCCAGCAGCGCATGCCCGGGCCGATGCCGAGCCGGTCGATGTGGCGGAAGGTGCCGGGGTCGAACAGCTCGGCCAGGGCACCGAACCGGATACCCGCCTCGGTCTGCCGGTTGTCCAGCAGATAGCCCCGCTCCTCGTCGGTCCTGCCGGCCCCGCCGTGCGCGCTGTCCATACCGCCGATCATGGCAGACCCGCGTTCACCGGGCGTACAGCACCCGGGTGGCCGTGGTGAAGCGGGCGAGGGTGTCCGGCAGCGGGGAGATGCCGATGCCGGGCGTGGTGGGCACCGGGAGGTGGCCGTCCACCAGGACGAACGGCTCGGTGATGTCCTCGGCGAAGTACCGCTTCGAGGCCGAGGTGTCGCCGGGCAGGGTGAATCCGGGGAGGGCGGCGAGGGCCAGGTTGGGGGCCCGGCCGATACCGGTCTCCAGCATCCCGCCGCACCACACCGGGACGCCGTGGGCGGTGGCGATGTCATGGATGCGGCGGGCCTCCGTATAGCCGCCGACCCGGGCCGGTTTGACGTTGATGACCCGGCAGGCGTCCATGGCGATCGCGGAGGCGGCGTCGCTCGCGGTGTGGATGGACTCGTCCAGGCAGACCGGGGTGGTGAGCCGCCGCTGCAATCGGG
This sequence comes from Streptomyces sp. NPDC019937, assembly GCF_040631655.1. NCBI lineage: Bacteria > Bacillati > Actinomycetota > Actinomycetes > Kitasatosporales > Streptomycetaceae > Streptomyces > Streptomyces sp. NPDC019937. The sequence goes on along the minus strand of NZ_JBEYAL010000028.1, from coordinate 22,764 downwards.
CGTGGGCGTGGAGGTTGTTCTCCGCCAGCGGCTCCTCGATGAGCAGCAGCTCGAAGTCGTCCAGTTTCCGCAGGTGGGCGGCGTCGGCGAGGGTGTAAGCGGTGTTGGCGTCGACCTGCAGGGGCAGCGCGTCGCCGAATCGGTCCCGTACGGCGCGCACCGGCTCCAGGTCCCAGCCCGGCTCGATCTTGAGCTTGATGCGGACGTACCCCTCGTCCAGATACCGCTCGACGTCGTCGATCAGCTCGGGGAGGGAGTTCTTGATGCCGACGGAGACGCCCGCGGGCACCCGGTCGCGGACCGAGCCGAGAAAGGTGGCGATCGGCATGCCGTAGGCGCGCAGTTCCGCGTCCAGCAGGGCCGTCTCCACGGCGGCCTTGGCGAGTTCGTGGCCCTTGATGGCGGCCATGGCGGGAGCGAGGGCCGCCGTCGTCGGCTCGGGGAGGGCGGCGACGCGGGGCAGCAGGAAGTCGCGGATCACGGTCTCGGCACCGGCGACGAATTCGGAGCAGTACAACGGCTCCGGATCGGCGGCGAACTCCGACCAGCCCTCGGCCTCGTCCGTGACGGCACGCAGCAGGAAGGTGTCCTTGGCTGTCATCGTCCCGAAGGAGGTGCGGAAGGGGGTGATGAGCGGAAGGGCGACGTGGAGCAGTTCGACGCGTTCGAGCCTCATGAGCGCGATTCCTCAAGGGGGTCCGGGGTGAGCAGGTACCAGCCGTCGCGGGACATCGAGGTCGCGCGCAGCCCCTCGGCGTACGCGCCGGTGAACACCTCCCGTACGGCGTGCCGCCAGCGCGAGCCCAGGGCGGGGTCGGCGGCGCGCAGCGCGACGATGTCCTCGGGCACCCGGCACCACAGCCGCCGGTCGTCCCGTACGGCGAGCGGTCCGCCGTCCGGCGCCCGGCGGACCTCCGTGGCACGCGCCCGGGCCGCCTCGTCCCCGGTGTCGTCGGCCGTTCCCGGGGTGTTCAGGTCCCAGTCGGCGGTGAGCCGGTCGCTCTCGTCGCCGTCGTTCACCCCGTCGTTCATCGGCCCGTACAGGTCGACCAGGTACTCGGCCCCGACGGCGCCCAGCTTGACCAGGTTGAACCGGGCGTTGCGGCGCACCAGCGGGTCGAACGTCCAGCGCATGACGCGGGCGCCGCGCTCCAGCGCCCAGACCCGCTGGGCCTGCTTGAGCGCGAAGCCGACGCCGCGGTCGGAGGCGCCGGCCGCCGCCACGAACGAGTACGCGCCCCGGTCGGCGGGCGGTCCGAACACCGCGACCGCCGCCCCCGCGAGCCGCTCGCCGCGCGGCCCGGCGGCATACGCGGCGTGCACCGCGCCGCCCGCGTGCACGAGGCTGTGCAGCACCTCGCTGGGGTAGGGCGGATTGGTGTGCGGCAGCTGCCATACGTCGGCGAGGAAGTCGGCCACCGCCCGGATACCGGCCACATCGTCCACGGTGCGGACGCCGACCCCGGCGGTGTGGGCGGCGGCGGACGCGAGCGCACCGGCGTCCATCGTCACTGCTGGTGTCATGGCACCGAGTCTCCCGGGCAGCGTCCCGGCGCCCCTTGTCCGGACGCACAAAGACGCTCTAGGGTCCTGTGACGATCGGCCAACGGTGACGATCGGCCCTTGGCACCCGGCGACGATCGGACACCGCACCATGCACGCCCGCACCCTCGGGGATGTCCTCGCCGTTCTCGGCGAGCCCACCCTGCGCCCGCTCACTCCCGCCGCGGCTCTCACCGCGCCCGTCACCGAGGTGCTGCTGTACGACGCCCACGCGCCGCTGCCGTCGCGGGCGCCCGGCGCGCTGCTGCTGGCCGTCGGGGTGCGGGCGGAGGAGGCCGGGCCGCTGGTGCGGGAGGCGGCCGCCGCCGGTATGGCCGGGGTCGTGGTGCGCGGCGCGGCGGGGCCGGTCGCCGAGGCGGAGGGGTGCGGTACGGCCCTGCTCGCCGTGGACGAGGACGCCGCCTGGCACCACGTCCATCTGCTGCTCGCGCAGAGCCTCGGGGCGCGGCCGTCCCCGGCGGGCGACGGGGCCGCGCTCGGGGATCTGTTCTCGCTGGCGGGCGCGGTGGCGGCGGCGGTGGGCGGCGCCACCGTCATCGAGGATCCGCGGCAGCGCGTCCTGGCGTACTCCACCGTGCCCGGGCAGCCGGTCGACGAGGCCCGGCGGCAGGGCATCCTCGGCCGTCAGGTGCCGGACAGCCCGGAGAACACCGCGCAGTACCGGGAGCTGTTCGCCGCCGGCGGCCCGGTCCGGCTCGCCGCCCTCGGCGAGGGCGAGCTGCCACGGCTGGCCGTCGCCGTCCGGGCGGGCGGCGAAACCCTCGGCTCCCTGTGGGTCGTGGACGACGGGACGCTCGCCCCCGACGCCGGGGCACAGCTCGCCCAGGGCGCCTCCACCGCCGCCCTCCTGCTGCTGCGGGCACGGGCGGCGGCCGAGCTGTCCCGGCATCTGACCGGCGATCTGCTGCGCCGCCTGCTGGACGGCACCACCGAACCCGCCACCGCCGCCCAGCGCCTGGGCCTCGCCCCCGGCGCCCCGCTGCGGGTGGCGGCCTTCGCCCTGGATCCCGGCGCTTCCGCGCCGGACGGCGAACAGGCCGCGCTGCGGCTGCTGGACCTCGTACGGCTGCAGTGCGAGGCGCGGTACGGGCGGCAGGCGTGTGTGCTGGTCGACGGGGTGGTGTACGCGCTGCTGCCCGGGCCCGCCGGGGAGCGGCAGCGGCGGTTCGCGGAGGACATCGTGCGGCGCGCCGGGCAGGCGCTGCGGGTGCCGGTGCGGGCCGGGCTCGGCGAGGTGGTGCCGGACCCGGCGGAGCTGCCCGGCTCCCGGGAGGACGCCGATCTGGTGCTGCGGGTGCTCCGGCCGGACGAGACGGTCGCGGCGGTGCACGAGGTACGGGCCCGGGTCGTCCTGTTCCGGCTCGCCGGAGTCCTCGGCGAGCGGCGTGAGCTGGCGGCGGGGGCGTGGCGGAAGGTGCTCGCGTACGACACCGATCACGGGACGGACTACGCCCGCACCCTGGTGTGCTGGCTGGACGCGGGCTGCGACATGGCCCGGGCGGCGAAGCGGCTGGCCGTGCACCCCAACACCTGCCGCTACCGGCTCCGCCAGGTGCGCTCCCAGCTCGGCATCGACCTGGACGACCCGGACGAGCGGCTGGTGCTGTGGCTTCAGCTGCGGACACTCGCGGGCCTGCGCGGCACCGGGGCCGACGGTTAGCCGCCGAGCCAGTCCGCGAGCCGTGTCTCGCACTCGCGCAGCTGGGCCAGGGGCACGTACTCGCCCGGGGTGTGGGCCAGGGACGGGTCGCCCGGGCCGTAGTTGAGGGCCGGCGTGCCGAGCGCGGTGAAGCGGGCGACGTCGGTCCAGCCCAGCTTGGGCCGGGGCACCGCGCCCACCGCGGTCACGAAGGAGGCGGCGGCGGGGCGGTCGAGGCCGGGGAGGGCGCCGGGGGTGACCTCGGTGACCTCGACCTGGTACTCGGGGAAGAGGTCCCGTACGTAAGCCTCGGCTCCCTCGGCCGAACGGCTGGGCGCGAAGCGCAGATTGACGGTGATCACGCAGCTGTCGGGGACGACGTTCTCGGCCACCCCCGCGCGCACGGCGACGGCGCTCAGCCCCTCGCGGTACTCCAGGCCGTCGATGACGACGCGTTCGGCGGTGTGCTCGTCCAGGCGCCGCAGGACGGTGGCGGCGCGGTGGGCGGCGTTGACGCCCTGCCAGGCGCGGGCGGTGTGCGCGCGGGCGCCGCGCACGGTGATGTCGGCCATCAGCATGCCCTGGCAGCCCGCCTCGACCCCGGCGTCGGAGGGTTCCATGAGGATCGCGAGGTCGGCGTGGAGCAGTTCGGGGCGGGCCGCGGCGATGCGGGCGAGGCCGTTGCGGTCGCCGGAGACCTCTTCGCAGGCGTAGAAGACGTAGGTCACGTCGTGGACCGGGGCGGTGAGGGTGGCCGCGAGCCGCAGCGCCACCGCGACACCGCCCTTCATGTCGCAGGCGCCGAGCCCGTGGAGCCGTTCCGGGTCCAGGCGGGCGGGCAGGTTTCCGGCGGCCGGGACGGTGTCCAGATGGCCCGCGACGATCACGCGCCGGTCGCGGCCGAGGCCGGTGCGGGCCACCACGGAGTCGCCGATCCGCTCGACCGTCAGATGCGGCAGGGCGCGCAGCGCGGTCTCGACGGCGTCGGCGAGCGCCGCCTCCTCGCCGCTCTCGGACGGGATGTCGACCAGGGCGCGGGTGAGCGCGACGACATCGGCGGCCGGATCGGGAACGGTGGTCATGACGCGGTCTCCTGAACGGTCTTCTCGTCGGTGGCGGTACGGCCCAGCGCGGAGTGGCGGATGCCGTAGAGCCCGTAGACGGCGAGCCCCGCCGCCATCCAGGCGCCGAACGCGATCCAGGTGTCGGCGCCGAGCCCGTACATCACGTACGCGCAGGCGGCCACGCCGAGCAGCGGTGTCAGCGGTGCGAAGGGCACCCGGAAGCCGCGGGGTGCGTCCGGGCTGCGCCGCCGCAGGATCAGCACCGCCAGGTTGACCAGGGCGAACGCGAAGAGGGTGCCGATGCTGGTGGCGTCGGCGAGGGCGCCGAGCGGAATGAGCGCGGCGAGGACCGCGACGAAGGCGGTGACGATGACGGTGCCCGCGCGCGGTACCCCGGTGCGCGGATGGACGGTGGAGAACAGCGGGGGCATCAGCCCGTCGCGGGACATCGCGAAGAGGATGCGGATCTGGCCGTAACTCACGGTCAGCACGACGCTCGTGGTGGCGATGACCGCGCCGATGGACAGCAGGACGGGCCACAGGTCGCCGCCGCCGACCGACGTCACCAGCACCTGGCTCAGCGTGGCCTCGGTGCCCGCGAACCGCTGCCAGGGCATCGCCCCGACCGCCGCCAGCGCGACCGCGCAGTACAGGGCGGTGACCAGGGCGAGCGAGAGGATGATGGCGCGCGGCAGATCGCGCTGCGGGTTCTTCGCCTCCTCCCCGGCCGTGGACGCGGCGTCGAAGCCGATGTAGGAGAAGAACAGCGACGCGGCGCCCGCGGTCATCCCGGCGGTGCCGAGCGGGAAGAGCGGGCGGAAGTTCCCGGCGTGGAACGCGGTGAAGGCGACCGCGCAGAACATCACCAGCACGACGACCTTCACCGTCACCATGACGGCGTTGGCGACCGCGCTCTCCCGCGCCCCGCGCAGCAGCACCACCATGGCGAGGAGGACGATCACGGCGGCGGGCACGTTCAGCACTCCGCCGTCGCCCGGCGGGGCGGCGAGCGAGTCCGGCAGCGTCCAGCCGGCGGTGAGCTGGAGCAGTTCGTTGACGTACTGGCCCCAGCCGACCGCGACCGCGGCCACCGACACCCCGTACTCCAGGATCAGACACCAGCCGCAGACCCAGGCCACCAGCTCGCCGAGGGTGGCGTAGGTGTAGCTGTACGAGGACCCGGCCCCCGGGATCATGCCCGCCAGCTCGGCGTACGACAGCGCCGAGAACAGCGCGGTGACCCCGGCGACCACGAAGGACACCACCACCGCCGGACCGGCCTCGGGGACGGCCTCGCCCAGCACCACGAAGATCCCGGTGCCGAGGGTGGCGCCGACGCTGAGCAGCGTGAGCTGGCTCAGCCCCATGGTGCGCCGCAGCGGGCCGCCGCTCGCGTCGGCGACCAGGCCCGCCACGCTCCGGCGCCTCGTCAGCTTGTTCTCACCGTGCACCGACCCGCTCCTTCCGCTGCCGCATGGCCCCTGATGATGCTCCGGCGGGGTGGGCGCGGGGGTGCGCGCATCGGCCAAGATGCCGGGGCGCGGTTTGAACGATCGGCCAAGCGACGCCCCGCCGCGGGCAGTGGCCGGATAGGGACCGCCCGGCCCGGGGCCGCTGTGAGTCCGGACACAGGATCACCGGCCGCCGCGAAGGGGTGCGGCGAGCCCCGCACCGCGGCCGGGAAACCGGCTCCCACCAGGCACATCGCGCGAAGTGCGGCGGCGGGCGGGGGTGCGGGGCCACCGCGCCGCGCGGCCACCGCCCGGGGCCGTGGGCGCTCCGTGACGCCGGGGCCTGCTGTTAACGCTGGGTAAACTGCCTGCTCGGCGTATGCGGCGCCGGTTCGGTTGGGGGGCGGAACAAGCCCGTCCTGCCCTCGGTGGCCGCGGATTCGGGTCGGCCGCTGACGGGCCGCGCCGAGTGTTCGCCCTCGCGGCAGCCTTCGGCCGCGAGCGGGTGTTCGGGACCCGGCTCAGTGTGGAGCCGGTATGGCAGAGGCCGATGGTCCGGTGGTCCGGACGGTGTCGCCGAACTCTCGGTCCGCCGATGCCGGAGAGGCCGGATGACTGTAGTAGACGAGTCCCAGACGCTGATCGACCCGCTGCCCGCACCCGTCGCGGAGGCCGCGGTACCGCCCGCCCTGTTCCCCGGGCGCGGCGCCCACGCCGAGCGCACCCTCATGGACGTCCTCGGCGAGACCGCCCGCCGCCACCCGAACGCCCCCGCCGTCGACGACGGCAGGTCCGCGCTGAGCTACCGGGCGCTGCTCGCCGAGGTGGACCGGGTGCGGCGGCGGCTGGCCGGTGCGGGCGTCGGCGTCGGCGACCGGGTCGGCATCCGCGTCCCGTCGGGGACCGCCGACCTGTACGTCGGGATCCTCGCCGTGCTGGCCGCCGGCGCGGCCTATGTGCCGGTGGACGCCGAGGACCCGGACGAGCGGGCCCAGCTGGTCTTCTCCGAGGCCGGGGTGAGCGTGGTGCTGGGCGCCGGTCTTGAGATGACGGTGCGTGCCGAGCCGCACGGCGGCCCCGGCCGCCCGGGGCCCGGCGACGACGCGTGGATCATCTTCACCTCCGGATCGACCGGCAAGCCCAAGGGCGTCGCCGTCACCCATCGCAGCGCGGCGGCGTTCGTGGACGCCGAGGCCGGGCTGTTCCTGGCGGACGAGCCCATGGGCCCGGGGGACCGGGTGCTGGCCGGTCTGTCGGTGGCCTTCGACGCGTCCTGCGAGGAGATGTGGCTCGCGTGGCGCAGCGGCGCCTGTCTGGTGCCCGCGCCCCGGTCGCTGGTGCGCACCGGTGTCGACCTCGGGCCGTGGCTGGTCGAACAGGAGATCACGGTGGTCTCCACGGTCCCCACGCTGGCGGCCCTGTGGCCGGTGGAGGCGCTGGACGACGTACGGCTGCTGATCTTCGGCGGCGAGGCGTGCCCGCCGGAGCTGGCCGAGCGCATGGCGGTCGAGGGCCGTGAGGTGTGGAACACCTACGGTCCGACCGAGGCCACCGTCGTGGCGTGCGCCGCGCAGCTGACCGGCGAGGGCCCGGTGCGGATCGGGCTGCCGCTGGACGGCTGGGAGCTGGCGGTCGTGGACGCCCGGGGCGAGATCGTACCCAGGGGCGAGGTCGGTGAGCTGGTGATCGGCGGGATCGGTCTGGCCCGCTATCTGGACCCGGCGAAGGACGCCGAGAAGTACGCCCCGCTGCCGGCGCTGGGCTGGTCGCGGGCGTACCGCAGCGGCGACCTGGTGCGCGCCGAGGAGGAGGGGCTGCTGTTCGTCGGCCGGGCCGACGAACAGGTCAAGCTGGGCGGCCGCCGCATCGAGCTGGGCGAGGTGGACGCCGCGCTGCAGGCGCTGCCGGGCGTGGCGGGCGCCGCGGCCGCGGTGCGGACGACGAAGGCGGGCCACCAGCTGCTGGTGGGGTACGTGGTCCCCGAGGAAAGCGGCGGTTTCGACCAGGCGGAGGCGCCGGCCCGGCTGCGGGAGGTGCTGCCCGCCGCGCTGGTGCCGCTGCTCGCGGTGGTCGGCACGCTGCCCACCCGTACCTCCGGCAAGGTGGACCGGGCCGCGCTGCCCTGGCCGCTGCCGGGCGTCGGCGCGGCCGGAGCGGCGGACGCGCTGACCGGGACCGAGAGCTGGCTGGCCGCGCTGTGGGGCGAGGTGCTGGGCACCCCGGCGGGCGGGCCGGACGCCGACTTCTTCGCGGCGGGCGGCGGCAGCCTCGCCGCCGCCCAGCTCGTCTCGCGGATCCGGGACCGCTACCCCAGCGGCTCGGTCAGCGACATCTACCAGAACCCGCGGCTGGGCGCGCTCGCCCGGGCGCTGGAGACGATGCGCGGCGAGTCGACGGCCCCGCGCGCCGTGCGGCCCGTGCCCCGGCGCACCGGGGTCGCCCAGACGCTGCTGACGCTGCCGCTGCTGACGGTCGCCGGGCTGCGCTGGGGCGTGGCCGCGGCCGCCGTCCTCAACGTGCTGCACCTGCTCGGTTCCGCGCCCTGGGCGCCCACCCTCTCCTGGTGGTGGGTCCTGGTCGGCTGGCTGCTGTGCGTATCGCCGCCGGGCCGGATCGCCATCGCCGCGGGCGGCGCCCGGCTGCTGCTGCGGGGGCTGAAGCCGGGCACGTACCCGCGCGGCGGCGGCGTCCATCTGCGGCTGTGGACGGCCGAGCGGCTGGCCGAACTGAGCGGTGCCACCGGTCTGTCGGGCAGCTGGCTCACCCACTACGCCAGGGCGCTGGGCGTGCGGATCGGCCCGGACGTCGATCTGCACGCGCTGCCGCCGGTGACCGGGATGCTCAAGCTCGGCAAGGGCAGCGCGGTCGAACCCGAGGTCGATCTGTCCGGCCACTGGCTGGACGGCGACTCCTTGCGGATCGGCCGCATCCGGATCGGCGCGGGCGCCACGGTCGGCGCGCGCAGCACCCTCTTCCCCGGCGCCCGGATCGGCAAGCGCGCCGAGATCGCCCCGGGGTCCGGGGTGACCGGCGCGGTCCCCGCGGGGCGCCGCTGGGCGGGCGTACCGGCCGCCAAGTCCGGCAAGGCGGCACAGCACCGGCCGGAGGACCGGCCGCCGCGCACCCGCCGCTGGGCCGTGGTGTACGGGGTGACCTCGCTGGGGCTGACCCTGCTGCCCGCGCTGGCGCTGCTGCCCGCGCTCGCCGTCCTCGCGCTGTTCGTCCGGGGCACCCGGGGCGCGGGCCCGGCGCTGCTCCACGCGCTGGCCGCCGTGCCGCTCGCGACCGTGGCCGGGATGGTCTGCTACGCGCTGCTCGTCCTGGCCGGGGTGCGCGCGCTCGGCATCGGCCTGCGCGCGGGTCACCACCCCGTGCACGGGCGGATCGCCTGGCAGGCGTGGGCCACCGAGCGGCTGATGGACATGGCGCGGGTGCATCTGTTCCCGCTGTACGCGAGCCTGTTCACCCCGGTGTGGCTGCGGGCGCTCGGGATGCGGGTCGGCCGCGGGGTCGAGGCGTCCACCGTGCTGGCGCTGCCGTCGATGACGACGGTCGGCGACGGCGCGTTCCTCGCCGACGACACCATGGTCGCCTCCTACGAACTGGGCGGCGGGCGGCTGCGGATCGCCGAGTCGCGGGTCGGCAAGATGGCGTTCCTCGGCAACTCCGGCATGGCCGCGGGCGGCAGCTCGGTTCCCAAGCGCGGTCTGGTCGGTGTGCTGTCCGCCGCGCCCAAGGGCGCCAAGGCGGGCAGCTCGTGGCTCGGGATGCCGCCGATGAGGCTGCCGCGGGCGGCCGAGGAGGGCGACCAGAGCCGCACCTACCGTCCGGCGCGGCGGCTGAAGTGGGCGCGCGGCGCCGTGGAGCTGTGCCGGATCGTGCCCGTCATGGGCGGCGCGGCGCTCGCGGTGCTGGTGCTGGCCGCCTTCGCGGCGGTCGCCGGCCGCTGGGGCTTCCCGGCCGCCCTGGCGGGCGGCGGGGTGCTGCTGTTCGCGGGCGGCCTGGTCGCGTGCGTCGTGGCGGTGCTGGCCAAGTGGCTGCTGGTGGGCCGGTTCCGGGCCACCGAGCGCCCGCTGTGGAGCTCGTTCGTGTGGCGCACCGAGCTGGCGGACACCTTCGTGGAGGTGCTGGCCGTGCCGTGGCTGGCCGGGGCCGTGTCGGGGACGCCGCTGATGAATTGGTGGCTGCGGGGGCTCGGCGCGCGCATCGGGCGCGGTGCCTGGTGTGAGACGTACTGGCTGCCGGAGGCCGATCTGGTACGGATCGGCGCCGGGGCGAGCGTGAACCGGGGGTGCGTGGTGCAGACCCATCTGTTCCACGACCGGATCATGCGCATGGACGCGGTGGTGCTGGAGGAGGGAGCGACCCTGGGCCCGCACGGCATCGTGCTGCCGGGCGCCACGGTCGGGGAATGTGCCACGGTGGGTCCGGCGTCGCTGGTGATGCGCGGCGAGACGCTGCCCGCGGGCACCCGGTGGCTCGGCAACCCGATCGCGGCGTGGCAGCCGGACAAGGAGCGGGACGTGCGGAAGACGGAGGGCACGGCGAAGTGAGCAGGGGCAAGGGCGGCCGGGAGCGGGGCGCGCCCGGCGGCGTGACGGGGGCGGACCGGTCCTGGGACTCGTATCTGCCCGGGCACGGCAACGGCGGCTATCGGGTGACCCATTACGACCTGGAGCTGACCTGCCGTCCGAGCACCGGCCGGGTCTCGGGCCGGGCCCGGATCTCGGCGGTCGCCGAGCCGGGCGCGGCGGGCGAGCCGCTGTCCGGGTTCAGCCTGGACCTCGGCGCGTTCCGGGTCGACGGGGTGCTGGTCGACGGGGTCCGCGCGGCCCGCTACACCCACCGGGCGGACAAGCTGCGCGTCCGCACGGCGCGCCCGCTGCCCGCGGGGGCGCCGTTCACGGTCGAGGTGCGGTACGTCGGGGTGCCGCGGCCGGTGAAGACCCGGCACTGGGGCGACCTGGGCTGGGAGCAGCTGGAGGACGGTGCGCTGGTGGCGGGCCAGCCGATCGGCGCGCCGTCCTGGTTCCCGTGCGACGACCATCCGGCGGCCAAGGCGTCGTACCGGACCGCGGTGACCGCGCCGTCGCCGTACACGGTGGTCGCGGCGGGCACCCTGGAGTCGGTTGCGTCCGGCGGCTCCACCACGACCTGGGTGTACGAGCATCCGGCGCCGATGTCCAGCTATCTCGCCACCGTCCAGATCGGCCTGTACGACCGGGTCGAGCTGACCGATACGGCGGTGAGCGCCGTGCCCCAGCGGGCGGCCGTACCGCCGCGGCTGCGCGACCGCTTCGACCACGACTTCGCCCGCCAGCCCCGGATGATGGCCGCCTTCGAGGAGCTGTTCGGCCCGTATCCGTTCGACGCGTACGCGGTGGTGGTGACGGACGACGAGCTGGAGGTGCCGGTCGAGGCGCAGACGCTCTCCGTCTTCGGCGCCAACCACGTCGACGGGCGGCGCGGCTGTGAGCGGCTGGTCGCCCATGAGCTGGCCCACCAGTGGTTCGGCAACAGCCTGGGCGTCGCCGACTGGCGCCACATCTGGCTGAACGAGGGCTTCGCCAAGTACGCCGAGTGGCTGTGGTCGGAGGTCTCCGGGGGCGCCCCGGCCGCCGTCCACGCCGCCCGCGCCCACGCCGCGATGGCGGAGCAGCCGCAGGATCTGCTGGTCGCGGACCCGGGCATGCCGCGGATGTTCGACGACCGGGTCTACCAGCGGGGCGCCCTGACGCTGCACGCGCTGCGCACGGCTCTCGGGGACGACGCCTTCTTCGCGGTGCTGCGGGAGTGGACGGCCACCCACCGCCACGCCACCGTCACCACCGAGGAGTTCACCGCGCTGGCGGGGCGCCATGCGGCGCGGCCGGTGGACGAGCTGTTCACCGCGTGGCTCCACTCCCCCCGGCTGCCGGAACTCCCCCTCCCCCGCTGAGCGTTCGGCGCGCGGCCGTATCCCTCCTGGACTCCGTACGTTTCAACTCATGGCTCCCGCAGGCCACTTCATTCCCCCCGGACGGCCTGATACTGGTCTCAACGCCGGACCCTTGGAGGAGCCATGCCCGCACCTCTGTTCAGCCGTCGCCACGGGATGCGCGCCGCGGCCGCCGCGGCCCTCGCCCTGCCGCTCAGCCTCCAGCCCGAGGCCCGGGCCGATACCACCGGGGCCGGCTCGGCCTTCCCCGTCAGCGGCTCACAACTGCACACCATGACCTTCAACCTGCGCTACGCCAGTGACACCGCGCCCAACTCCTGGGCGCAGCGCCGCCCGGTCATGCGGGAGCTGCTGCGCCGCGCCGAACCCCATCTGCTGGGCACCCAGGAGGGGCTGTACGGACAGCTGCGCGACATCGCCGCCGACCTCGGCCCGCACTACGACTGGCTGGGGACGGGACGGGCGGGTGGCAGCCGCGACGAGTTCATGGCCGTCTTCTACGACACCAGACGGCTGGAGCCGCTGGAGTACGACCACTTCTGGCTGTCCGACACCCCGTATGTGATCGGCTCCAACACCTGGGGCGGCGCGGTGGTGCGCATGGTCACCTGGGTGCGCTTCCACGACCGGTCCACCGACCGGCGGTTCTACGTCCTCAACACCCATCTCGACCACATCAGCCAGTACGCCCGGGAGCGCGCCGCCGGGCTGATCAACGCCCGGCTCGCCGGTCTTGACCCCGCCCTCCCCCGCATCGTCACCGGGGACTTCAACGTGGCCGCCCACGGCAACGCCGTCTACGACACCCTGCTGCGGGGCGGCTCCCTGACCGACGCGTGGGACGCCGCCGACCGGCGCGGCAAGCTGTACGGGACCTTCCACGGCTACAAGCCGCTGGTCCCCGACGGCGACCGGATCGACTGGATCCTCACCTCACCGGGCGTACGGACGCGCTACGCCGCGATCGACACCTACTCCAGGGACGGCCAGTTCCCCAGCGACCACCTGCCGGTGCACGCCGTGCTGGAGCTGTGAGCCGGCACGCCCCCGCCGCTCACCGGGCGGCGGGGGCGTGCTGCCCGCGTCAGGCCTCCTCGCGGAGGAAGAGTTCCACGACCGGCACCGCGACATCGGGCCGGACCACCGGCAGCGACAGGGTCAGGGTCCCCGGGGGCTGGCCGCCGAGCGTGGTGTTCTGGGCCGTGGCCGACGGATCGATCTCGCGGTAGTGGATCTCGGACGCGTCGTGCAGGAACTGCGCGTACTCGACCTTGCCTCCCAGGCCCGCGAGGTGCACATGGGTGAAGGGCCAGGCGAAGAGGTGGAGGTAGAGGCGGTTGCCGCGCTGGGTGTAGCGGGTGTCGACGGGGGCCTCGTACCGGGCCGGGCCCGCGCCGCGGATCGAACGCTCGTGGTGGGACATCCACCTCCCGATGCCCTCCAGGGTGGCCACGGCCGTCGGGTCCAGGTCGCCGCGCCCGGTGGGCCCGACGTTCAGCAACATGTTGCCGTTCTTCGAAACGCCGTCGATGAGCATCCTGATCAGGAGTTCGACGCTCTTGACGTTGAGGTTGTCGCGGTCGTAGCCCCAGCTGCCGTTGAGGGTCTGGCACGCCTCCCACACCACCGGCTCGCCGTCGACCTCCATGGCCTTGTCGGGCTGGTACTGCTCCGGTGTGACGAGGTCACCGGGGATTTCCAGCCGGTCGTTCACGATGATCCCGGGCTGGAGGCGGCGAGTGAGCGCGAGCAGTTCCTCCGAGCCCCACTCCTCGGCGCCCTTGGCGTTGAAGACCTCGCTGTGCCTGCCCCGCTTGTACGAGAAGTCGTAGAACAGGTAGTCGACGCGGCCGTAGTTCGTCAGCAGCTCCTCCACCTGGCCGTGCAGGTACGCGCGGTACCGGGCCATGTCTCGGCCCTCGTTGAGCCGCTCGATCTCCTCCGGCGGGTCGTCGCGGCGCGGGTGGAGGCCGTCGACGACGAAGTCGGGGTGGTGCCAGTCGATGAGCGAGTGGTAGAAGCCCACGCGCAGCCCCTCGGCGCGCACGGCCTCGACGAACTCGGCGACGAGGTCCTTGCCGATGGGGGTGTTCATCGAGGTGTAGTCGGTCAGCTTGGAGTCCCACAGGCAGAAGCCGTCGTGGTGCTTGGTGGTGAGCACCACGTACTTCATTCCGGCCTGCTTGGCGGCGCGGGCCCAGGCGCGAGGGTCGTACAGGTCCGGTTCGAAGTGGCGGAAGTACCGGTCGTAGTCCTCGTCCGTGATCCGCTCCCGGTTCTTCACCCACTCGTGGCGGGCCGGGAGGGCGTAGAGGCCCCAGTGGACGAACATGCCGAAGCGGTCCTCGGTGAACCAGGCGGGGATGGCCATGGATGCGGATTCCTTTCGGATGAGGCTCAAGGGTCAGCGGCCGCCGAGGCCGCTGGTGACGATGCCGCGGACGAGGTGCTTCTGGAGCAGGATGAGGATGATCACGGTGGGCAGCATCGAGATGACCGACGCCGCCATCACGAGGCCCCACTCGCTGCCCTGCTGGCCGAAGAACGCCTGCAGACCGAGCGGGATGGTGGCGTGCGCGTTGACGTCGTTGACGATGACCAGCGGCCACAGGAACGAGTTCCAGTAGCTGATGAAGGTGAAGACCGCGAGCACCGCGAGGGTGGGCCGGGCCAGCGGGACCATCACCTCGAAGAAGGTGCGGACGGTGCCCGCGCCGTCGACGCGGGCGGCGTCGTCGAGTTCCTGCGGCACGGTCAGGAAGAACTGGCGCAGGAGGAACGCGCCGAGGGCGGTGAACGCCCACGGGATGATGAGCGCCTGGAAGGTGTCCACCCAGCCCAGGTTCTGCATCATCACGTACATCGGGATGACGAGCACGTCCTGCGGGATCATCAGCGTCGCCAGGAACAGCATGAACACCAGGTTCCTGCCGCGCCACCGCAGCCGTGAGAAGGCGTAGCCGCTGAAGGCGGCGACCGAGACGTTGATGGCCGTTCCGACGGCGGCGACGACGAAGCCGTTCAGGATGAAGCGGCCGAACGGCTGGTAGCTGAAGACGTCGGTGTAGTTCTGCCAGCGGAGTTCCGAGCCCCAGAGCGTGGGCGGGGTCGTGAACACGTCCGAGTCGGGCTTGAGGCTCGTCGTGACCATGTAGATCAGCGGCGCCAGGAAGATCAGCGCGATGAGGCACAGGATCGCGTATCCGATGGCGTACCGCACCCGCGGGACGAACCCCGTGGTCCGGGCGGACTGTACGCGCCTGCCCGCGCTGTGGCGTCCCCCATGACCTCCGATGACCCGTTGGGCCGGCCGGACCACCCGCGTACCGCTACTCATAGTGCACCCAACGCTTCTGGCCGAGGAATTGGACCGCCGTGATGCCGAGAATGATGACGAAAAGCACCCACGCGCCCGCCGAGGCGAGCCCGAGTTGCTGACTCTGGAAGCCGGTGTTGTAGATGTACTGGACGAGGGTTTCGGTGGCCGTTCCGGGACCGCCCTTGGTCAGCAGGAAGGGCTGCACGAACACCTGGAACGACGTGATGAGCGTCATCATCGTGGCGAAGAAGATGGACGGTGAGATCGCCGGGAATTTGACGAACCAGAAGGTGCGCCACGCGTTCGCCCCGTCGAGTTGCGCCGCTTCGAGCTGGTTCTCCGGCACCGCGTCGAGCGCCGAGGAGAAAATGAGCATATTGTAGCCGAATCCCGCCCATACGCTCATCGTGACGACCGCGATCATCGCCCACTGGTCGTCCGCGAGGAAATTGGGGGCGTTCACCCCGATCGTCGATTTGAGCGTCGCGTCGATGAATCCGTCGGGCTGGTACAGCATCCGCCAGACGACGGCGTTCGCCACGAGCGGGGTGATCGTCGGGATGAAGAACACCACCCGGAAGACATGGCGGTGCCGGATGCGCGGGGTCAGCCAGGCCGCGAGCCCGAGCGAGACCACGAGATTCAGCGGTACGTACAGCACGACGTACACCGCCGTGTTGCGCACCACGACCCAGAAGATCGGGTCCGAGAACAGTTTGCTGTAATTCGCGAATCCGCTCCATGAACGCTCGCCGATCATCGGCCAGTTCATGAAGCTCACGATGAGGGACGCGAGGATGGGGACCACCGTGAACAGCGCCAGCCCCACCGAATGCGGAGTGGCGAACGCCGCTCCCCACCAGGACCGCCTGCCGATCTCCCGTCCCTTCCCCTCCCGTTCCCCGCCCGCCTCGGCCGGGCCGCCCGCGCCTGCCACCGGTACCGTCGCGACTGCCGCCTCGGCCAGGGTGGACGTGCGCGCGACGGACCGCCGGGGCACCGATTTCCGCATTCCGTGACCTTTCTCGTCCCCGCCGTCGGCGGGCGCCCTCACCGGCGCCCGCCGCTGCGTCACATGCCTCACTGTCCGAGCTGGCTCGCGATGGACTTCATCGTCTGCGCGCCCGACTGCTGGCCGTTGACGGCCTGGATTCCGTACTGCGCGAACAACTGGCCGAGCTGATCGCCCTGCTTGGTGCTCGGCAGCGGGGTCGAGGCCTTCTGCGCCGTCTTCAGGACGCTTTCGACGCCGTCGATGTGCGCGTTGTCGTACCAGGCCTGCTGCGCCGCGGTGCGCCCGGGGAACGCCCGACCCTGTTCGGCCAGCGACTGGAGCACCTTCTGGCTCGTCATCGTCTTGACGGCCTTGAAGGCCTCGTCGGGGTACTTGCACTGCTTCGAGACGCCGAAGCCGGACCCCGCCGAGAAGGTCGACGGCCCGCTGGAGGTGCCGACCGGTATGGTCGTCACGCCGATGGGGAACGTCACTTTCCCCTTCTGGCTGAGCAGCGACCACGGCCCGTCGGTGTACATACCGACCTTCTTGGAGACGAAGTCGTTGGACGCGGCCGAGGTGTCCGAGCTGGCCTGGGTGGCGACGCCGTCCTTCACGAGCGAGGCGAGCCAGTCGAGGCCCTTCGCGAACTTCGCGTTCGACGTGTCGAGCGTGCCGCCGTCCTTGACGACCCGGCCGCCGTTGTAACCGAGGATCATCGATTCGAGGTTCATGTCCGCGATCGTCGAGGCGAACATCTTCTTGCCCGCCGCCTTGAACTTCGCCGCGGCCGCCTTGAAGTCGGCCAGGGTCCAGCCCGGCTTCGGCTGCTTGGCCCCCACCTGCTTGAACAGGTCCTTGTTGTAGAAGAGGAGCATGGGCCCGGTGTCGTACGGCAGGGCGTACAGCTTTCCGTCGACCTTCATGCCGTTGAGGGCGGTGCTGTCGAATTCCGACAGATTGACGCCGTCCTTCTTCGCGTAGGAGTCGAGCGGCAGCATGACATCCGTGTAGTTCGCGGCGCGGATGCTCTGGATGCTGACGATGCACGGCGCGCTTCCGGCGCTGAGCTGTGTGCGCAGCTTGGTGAAGTAATCCTCGAACGGCGCGCCCTGAATGCTGACCTTCGCGCCGCCGTCCTTCTTGACCGCGTCCGCGACCTTCTGCCAGGCCGCCTTGTCCGCCGAACCGGCGATCCACATCGACCAGGTGAGCTTGTCCTTCGACTGGCCCGATGTGCCGCCGCCGGAGGAGCATCCCGACAAAGTGAGACCCAGTGCGGCAGCCGCCGCGGTGGCACTCACGAGGAGTCGTCTTGTCATAGCAGTGTCCAGTTCAATGTTCGTGCTCACATGGACGTACTCCGGCAGCACGGAATGCGCGTGCGGATGCTGGAGAGAAGCCGCCGGTCACGGCGGTAGGAGTGGGGCGTGGCGTGATGGGGGATATTCAGCAGCCGGATAAGACGGGGGCGGAGTATCCGGCGACCGTCTCATCGTGCGCTCGCGGCGTGCAGAAACAGAAGTCCCTGACCGTCACTGTTGTGATCCGACCCACTGTGACTCCTTCGGCCGGTCCCTCTTACCAGGACGCATCGGCATCAGAACATCCGATGTATTGGGGTGTCAAGGCGTCGTACGGCCCTATTTCCCCGGCATTCGCCCGCTCGGCGAGGAGTCAGAGTTTGGATGTCTCCTGGGAGGTCTCCCGACCCCGGCGAAGGTCGCCGGGTGGGAGGCAGAACATCCGATGTGTTCCCGGCGGGATGGTCAGCCCAGCAGCCGCCGCTCGGTGGCGACGGCGACCGCGCCGGCCCTGGTGTCCACGCCCAGCTTGCCGTAGATCCGCCCCAGGTGGGTCTTCACCGTGGCCTCGCTGATGAACAGCGCACGGGCGATCTCCCGGTTCCCCAGCCCCCGGGCGAGCTGCTGGAGGATGTCCCGCTCACGCTCGGAGAGGGCGGGGCGAGGCGTGCGAAGCTGCGCCATCAGCCGGTCGGCGACGGGCGCCGACAGCGCGGTGCGCCCGGCCGCCGCGTTCCGTATCGCCGCGAACAGCTCCTCCGGCCGCTCGGCCTTGAGCAGATAGCCGGTGGCGCCCGCCTCGATGGCCCGGGCGATGTCCGCGTCGGTGTCGAACATGGTGAGCACCAGCACCCGCGGGGCCGCTTCCTCCGGCACCGCCCCGGCGCCGGAGGCCAGTCGGCGGGTGGCCTCCACGCCGTCCATGCCGTCCCCGAGCTGCAGATCCATGAGCACCACATCGGGTCGCACGCGCGCGGCCATGGCCAGCGCCTCCTCGCCGCTGCCCGCCTCTCCGACCACCTCGATGCCCGCGGTGCTGGACAGCAGCGCGAGCAGCCCGGCGCGCACCACGGCGTGGTCGTCGCACAGCAGCAGCCGGATGGGCGGGGTGGCGTCGGTCGGGGTCATGGTGGGGCGGTCCTCCGTGGGCGAGTGGCTGTGGTGATCAGGGGGCGGGGGTGGCGAGGGGGACGGCCGCCGATACGACGGTGCCCTCGCCCCGGGCGGATTCGACGGTGAGCGTGCCCCCGAGCTGGCGTGCCCGCACCCGCATGGCGGGCAGCCCGTGGCCCCGCTCCCGGTCACCGTCCGAGGGCCGGGGGCGCTCGGGGTCGAAGCCGCGGCCGTTGTCGGCGATGTCCAGGGAGATCTGGTCGTCCAGCCAGGTCAGGGTCAGCGCGGCGCGGGTCGCCCAGGCGTGTTCCCGCACATTCGCCAGGGCACCCTGAGCGATGCGCAGCAGCGCGGCCTCGACCCGCTCCGGCACCGGGCCCGGCACCCCGTCGAGCCGGAAGCCGACGGTCAGCCCCTCGCCGCACTCCCGGTCGGCGAGCGCGCGCAGCGCCTCGGCGAGGGTGCGGTCGGCGAGGTCGGCGGGGGCCAGGTCGTGGACGAACCGGCGGGCCTCGGCGAGGCTGCGGGACGCGATCTCGGCCGCGTCCCGCATATGGCGGCGGGCCGCGCCGGGGTCCGTCCCCCAGGTGCGGTCGGCGGCCTGGAGCAGCATCCGCTGGCTGGACAGGCCCTGCGCGAGGGTGTCGTGGATCTCGCTCGCCAGCCGCTGCCGCTCCGCGAGGATGCCCGCCCGCCGCTCGGTGGCGGCCAGATCGCGCCGGGTGCGGACCAGGTCGTCGATCAGGAGGCGCTGCCGGGCCGCCTGGCGCTGCAGATGGACCAGGACGGCGGTGGCCACGGCGCTGATGGCCAGCGGGGCGATCACCACGTTCGGGTTGAGCCCTTCGTGGGACAGCCGCAGCTCGGTGGCGACGACCAGCACGGTGAGCACGGCCGCCAGCGGCACCGCCGTGCGCACCGGCAGCGTCTGCAGTCCGGTGAACAGCAGCGGCATGGCACACCAGGTGGCGCTCGGGGCGAGCGCGAGCAGACCGGCCCAGACCGCCGAAACCGCCCCCAGCCAGGCCAGATGCCGTGTGCTCGGCCGGGCACCGGGGCGTGGCGCGGGGGCCAGGAGCCGCCCGAGCACGTACAGCAGCCCGAAGGCGGTGAACAGGGCGACTGCGTATCCGGTGTGCGCCTGGTCGTGGTCGCGGGTCAGGAAGCGGATCAGTGAGGAGCCGAGCAGTATGAGGAACGCCCCGTCCATGACCCACCGGAGCCACCGGGCGTCCGGATCGTCCCACTCGGCTTCCGTCACGGGAGCCTTCCCCATCACCGCACCTTCCGTCGCACGTCCCCGCAGCCAGTCCTATTACGGGGTGCCGCGCTCCGCATCATCCGATCGGCTGACCCCGGCATCACCCGAACCGCCTCCGGGAGGTGGCCGGTCCGCCGACGCCGGCGGCCGTCACCCGCACGGATGCTTCAGTCCAGGGGCCGCGGCACACGCCCCGCACACCAGGGAAAGGATCTTCCATGCCCGCCAAGAACGTCACCGTCAACCGCGCCCGGCTCGGCCACCGCGTCTCGTACGCGCTCCGCCACCCCGAGCGCGTACCGCGCCACCTGGTGCGGGCCACCCGGGACGCCTGGCTGCGCTACCGCTGGCCGGACCACGTCTCGTACTACCGCGCCGTGATGCGTTCCGACACCCGGGCCGACCCGGACGCGGCGGTCGGCAGCCGTAACCGGGAGCGGTGGCTGGCGCTGGGCGCGATGCAGTTCGACTATTTGCTGAAGCACGGGCTGCGCCCCGAGCACCGCATGCTGGAGATCGGCTGCGGCAATCTGCGCGCCGGGTGGCGCTTCATCCGCCACCTCGACCCCGGCCACTACTACGGCGTCGACATCTCCCCCGACATCCTGGTCGCCGCGCAGGACACCCTGGTCCACACCGAGCTGCAGGACCGCCTCCCCACCCTCACCCCGGTCCGCGACCTCACCCTGCGCTTCCTGCCCGAGGCGCACTTCGACGTCGTCCACGCCCACAGCGTGTTCTCCCACTCCCCGCTGCCGGTCATCGACGAGTGCCTGGCCAACGTGGGCCGGGTCCTGGCGCCGGGCGGCTGGTTCGACTTCACCTTCGACCGCACCGAGGGCGAGGAGCACCAGGTCCTGCGGGAGGACTTCTACTACCGCACCGAAACCCTGATCGACCTCGCCAGGAAGCACGGCCTCGCGGCCCGCTTCATGGAGGACTGGGAGGAGCTGCCCCACGGCCAGTCCAAGATCCGGGTCACCCACGGCGGCTGAGCCCGTGGGCACCACCCGGTCGTGGGCCGGCCGGAGGGTGCCGATGACACGCGGAAGTCCGGCGAGCCCGAAGGCGGCCGAGATGTGCACGGCCGCTCCCCTGCGCCGCCGGGGTCGGCGCACGCAGCCGCCCGGCGTGCAAGCCCGCCCCGGCGCGCAGACCCGGCGGCTCAGCCGGACGCGGCTCCGGCCGCGCGCCGGCGGCGGATCAGGGCGACGCCGAGGACGCTGACCAGCGCGCCGCCGAGGGCGTAGGCGGTCAGCACCGCCAGGTTGGCGGTGATGCCGTGGCCGGCGAAGTACATCACGTGGCGTACGGCATGAGTCGCGGCGCCGTTGGGGAGGGCGGGGCTCAGCGCCCGCCAGAACGGGGGCAGCAGCTCAGGGCCGTAGGCGCCACCGGCGCTGGGGTTGCCGAGGACCACGAACAGCAGCACCGTGACGCCGATTCCCAGAACGCCGAACAGCACCTGGAAGGCGATCGTCATGGCGGCGGCGCCGAAGACGACCAGGGCTCCGATCGCCGACAGGGCGAGGAAGTGGCCGCTCAGCGCGCCGAGCAGCGGGCCCACGATCGCGGCGCCGCCCAGGCCGGACAGCACCGCGTACGGGACGGCCGCCAGCAGTCGCCGCCCGGCGCCGCGCGCGGTGGCCGGGCGGGCGCCGAGGGACACCCCCAGCAGCGCGGCGAACAGATAACCGCCCACCGTCCAGCCCACCACCAGGTAGAAGCTGCTCAAGCCCCGCGCGTCACCCGCCTGCGCCGGAACGGCGTCGACGACGGACGCGGTACGGGATCGGGTCTTCTCGGCCTTCTCGATCACCGTTTCCAGCGCGGTCGCCGTGGAGGCGCCACCGGCGCCGGTGACCAGCAGGGTGTCGGTGCGGGAGCCGGGCTTCACGATCAGCGCACCGCTGGTCTCCCCCGTGCGCAGCCGCTCGCGGGCCGTGGCCTCATCGGTGGCGGTGGCCTTCAGCGGGTGGCCGGGTATCCCGTTGAGCTTCTCCACCACGCCCGGGGCCATCCGCTCCGGAGCCGCGACCGCGATCGGGATGCGGTGCGGCTGGGGGTGGTGGAACGCTCCCACGTACGACAGGACGAATCCCAGCTGCAGCAGCAGCGCTCCGACGAGCATCGCCGCGATGCGCGGCGGGACCGCGCCGCGCAGCCGGGCCCACGCTCCCCGGGGCGCCGCGCCCTTGTCCTCCGCCTGGTCCGCGCCCGGCTCCGCGCCGCGCGCCGGGGCGTCCGCCTGGTCCGTATCCACCTGACTCACTGATCCGCTCTTCCTCACTCACCGACGGGTTCGATACATCACTGTATCGGATACGCGAGTGTATCGAACTAGGATGGGCGCATGACGGAAGCCAGTAACAGCGCACTCGACCGCCGGGCGCTGCGCAGCGGGCGACGGGCGGACGGCACCCCGACGCGCGTCACCCGGCGGCGGGCGGAGACCCGGGAACGGCTGCTGGCCGCGGCGCTCACGGTCTTCGCGGAGCGCGGCTACGGCCGCGTGGGAATCGAGGAGATCTGCGAGGCCGCCGGGTACACGCGCGGCGCCTTCTACTCCAATTTCGACAGCCTCGACGAGCTGTTCTTCGCTCTCTACGAGCGGCAGGCCGCGCTGCAGACGGCCCAAGTGCGGGACGCGCTGGACGGCGCCACCCCCGATGAGGGGCTGCCCGCCCTGCTGGACCGGGTGGTGGGCGCGCTGCTCATCGACCGCACCTGGGTCCTGGTGCGCACCGACTTCATGCTGTACGCGGCGCGCGACCCGGACACCGCGGCGGCGCTGCTCCGGCACCGTGAGGCGTTGCGCGAAACGCTCCAGCCGATCGTGACCGCGTTCGTCGACCCCGACACCATGCCGCCGGGGCTGCGCGACCCGGAGTCGCTGACGGCGGCGGTCCTCACCATCCACGACGCGGCGGCGGGCCGGCTGCTGCTCGACCCGGATCTCGGCGCCCTGCGGACCTGGCTGCGCGACATGCTCACCGCGCTCCTCACCCCTCGGCGCCCGAGGATTCCGCGCACCCGGATCCCGCCGGTGGTTCTGGCGGCGAGGACGTGCCGCACCACCTCTTCAGCGGTGCCTTCGACGCGCCGGTGCCGAGCGGGG
>NZ_JBEYAL010000027.1:0-132079 GCF_040631655.1 Streptomyces sp. NPDC019937 | reverse complement strand
GGTATCAACATATCTGGCGTTGACTTTTGGCACGCTGTTGAGTTCTCAAGGAACGGACGCTTCCTTTGAAACCGTATCACCGGTTTCTCCGGGCTTTTCCCTCCGGACCTTTCAGCCTTTCGGCTTTCCGGCCTTTCGTGTTTCCAACCTTACCAGATCCGTTTTCCGTTCCGTTTCCGGTCCGAATTCCGTTTCCGGCCCCCTGTTGGAGCGGGGTGTTTCGCGCCTTCCGGCGTGTCCACCACTTTAGCGGATTCCCCCGGATGCTCATAATCGAGCTTTTCGGTCCGGATTTCGGCATGCCGAAGTCGTTCCCGATTGGGGGTCGTGCGGAGTGGTTTGCCGCCGGTGCGGCTCGAGTGCGTACCGATGAACCGTTACGGCTCTGTGGCAGCTCGGGGAACATTACGGATCGGCCTGATCCGTGTCAACCCGTGTCGGCCGAATGCCTCAACCGAGGTCGTTGAGCCGCCCGTCGGCGTCCGGTTGGGCCTCCTCCACCCGGCGCAGGACGCGGGCGAGCATCTCGCCGAGGGCGCCGCGCTCCTCGGAGGAGAGGTCCTGGAGCAGGTCTTCCTCGAAGACCGATGCCCGGCGCATCGCCTCCAGCCACTTCTCCCGCCCGCCGGTCGTCAGCTCGACGATGACGCGCACGCGGTTGTTCGCATCACGCTCCCGGGTGACGAGCCCCTCGTTCACCAGACGGTCGATGCGGTGGGTCATCGCGGCCGGGGTGAGGCCGAGCCGCTTGGCCAGCTCGCCGGGGCCCAGCTGGTACGGGGAGCCGGACAGGACGAGGGCCTTCAGGACCTCGAACTCGACGTTGCTGATGCCGAGGGTCGAGGACTGCCTGCTGTAGGCGACGTTCATCCGCCGGGTGAGTCGGCTCAGGGCGTTGACGACCTGTTCCACCTGCGGGTCCAGGTCCTGGAATTCGCGCTGGTAGGCCGCGATCTGCTCCTCGAGGGTGAGCAGGTCGTCCGGGCCGGGGGTCTCAGCCATGTGCGGAGTATGACACGGAAGTCGTTCGCGCCGAAGTTCTTCGGAGTGTACTCTTAAGCGTCGAAGTTTAGCTTCGAAGTGTTGAGCCTTCGAGTACGCGGGCTTCTCTCCGATCCGTACGACCCTTCTCGACCTAGGTAGGTGAGTGTGACCACCGCGATGGGCGCAGCGCTGCGCCGGATCCAACTGGGCAACGCGCTGAGCGCGTTCGGCAACGGCTTCACGGTCCCGTTCCTGTTCGTCTATGTGGCGCAGGTGCGGGATCTCGGTGCGGATACCGCGGGCCTGGTGCTCGCGATGTTCGCGGTGGCCGCGCTGGTCGTGCTGCCCTTCACCGGACGGGTGATCGACCGGCGGGGGCCGCTGTCCGTTGCGGTCGTGGGCGCGGTCGCCTCCGCCGTCGGTTCGCTGGGGCTCGGGCTGGCGGCGAGCGAGCCGCTGGTCCTCGCCGCGGCCGGGGTGCTCGGCGCGGGAATGGCGGTGATCCAGCCCGCGCTGGCCACGCTGATCGTGTGGTGCTCGACGCCCGCGACCCGGTCGCGCGCCTTCGCGACGCAGTTCTTCCTCAGCAATCTGGGGCTGGGCGTCGGCGGGCTGCTCGGCGGGCTGCTGGTGGACACCTCGTCCCCGGCCGGGTTCGTGCGGCTCTTCGCGATCGACGCGGTGATGTTCCTGGTGCTGGGTGCCACCGTGGCGACCGTACGGCTGGCGAAGGGGCCCGCGCTCGACGGTGCGGTGCCGACCGACGCGTCCGCCGCCGGGGCGGGCGGCTGGCGGGCCCTGCTGGGGCACCGGGCCATGGTGCAGCTGTGCGTGCTGGGTTTCGTGCTGTTCTTCGCCTGCTACGGGCAGTTCGAGTCCGGGCTGTCGGCGTTCGCCGTGGACGTCGCCCGGGTGTCCCCCGCGATGCTGGGCCTGGCGCTGGCCGCGAACACGGCGGCGATCGTGCTGGCGCAGTTCGTGGTGCTCAAGTTGGTCGAGCGGCGGCGGCGCAGCCGGGTGATCGCGGTGGTCGGGCTGGTGTGGACGGTCGCGTGGGCGGTGGCCGGGTCCGCCGCCCTGGTGCCGGGCGGCCAGGCCATGGGCACGGCCGCGATCGTCTCCGCGTACGCGCTGTTCGGTCTCGGTGAGGCGATGCTGTCGCCGACCGTCGCGCCGCTGGTGGCCGATCTGGCGCCGTCGTCCCTGCTGGGGCAGTACAACGCGGCGTTCTCCCTGGTGAAGCAGTTGGCGCTGGCGGTCGGCCCGGCGGTCGGCGGGCTGATGGCGGGAGCCGGTGCGTACGGGGCGTACATCGCGATGCTGATCGTCTGCTCGCTGGGCGTCTCGGTGCTCTCGCTGCGGCTCGGCAGGCGGCTGTCGGCGCGGCAGGACAATCCGCTGCGCGGGGCCGCCGGTGCCCCGGTGCCCGCGCCGCGTTCGGCTCCGGGTTCGGAGTCGTCCGCTCCGGTGACCACGGCGGTCTGACCGGCCCGCCTGAAACCGACCGCCGTGGTCCACACGGTCGCCCTTTCCGCCGGAGGTCTTATGGATCTCCGGCGGGGAGGGCGAATTCGCACCACACCGCCTTTCCGCCGCCCGGTGTGCGGCGTGAGCCCCAGGAGGAGGCGATGGTCGCGACGATCGAGATGCCGCGGCCGGCCTCGTCGACCGGTTCGGCCCGGCGGCGGCGCGGCAGATGGTCGTCGCCGTCGGTCACCTCGATGATCAGGCGCCGGTCGGTGCGGCGCAGCCGCAGCCGCATCGGGGGCGTGCCGTGCTGGAGGGAGTTGGCGACCAGCTCGCTGGCGGCGAGGACGCCCAGGTCGCGCAGCTCCATGGGGAAGCGCCAGCTGGCGAGGACGCCGGAGGCGAAGGCCCGGGCGCGCGGGGCCGCTTCCACTCCGCCGAGGAGTTCGAGGGCGGCGTTGTGGAACAGCTCGGCGTCATGGCCGGTGCGGGCGGGGTGCTGGAGGACCAGGACGGCGACGTCGTCGTCGTGGGCGGCGGTGATGCCGAGCGCCCGGATGAGGCGGTCGCACATCACCTGGGGCGTGCCGGTCGCGCCCGCGAAGACGCGCTCCAGGGCGGCGACGCCGTCGTAGATGTCCTTGTCGCGCCGCTCCACCAGCCCGTCGGTGTACAGGACGGCGCTGGAGCCGGGGCCGAGCGGGACGGATCCGGAGGTGTGCAGCCAGCCCCCGGTGCCCAGCGGCGGGCCGGTGGGTTCGGCGGCGCGGCGCACGGTGCCGTCCGGGTCGCGGACCAGGATCGGCAGATGGCCCGCGGAGGCGTAGACGAGGCGGCTCTCGTTGGGGTCGTGGACGGCATAGACGCAGGTGGCGATCTGGTTGGGGTCGATCTCGGCGGCCAGTCCGTCGAGGAGCTGGAGCACCTCGTGCGGGGGCAGGTCGAGGCGGGCGTAGGCGCGGACTGCGGTGCGCAGCTGGCCCATGACGGCGGCGGCGCGGACGCCGCGCCCCATGACGTCCCCGATGACGAGGGCGGTACGGCCGGCGCCGAGGGTGATGACGTCGTACCAGTCGCCGCCGACCGCCGTGTCCTTGCCGCCGGGCTGGTAGGTGGCGGCGACGCGCAGGTCGTCGGGTTGTTCCAGCTCCTGCGGGAGGAGGCTGCGCTGGAGGGTGACGGCGGCCTGGCGCTGCAGCCGCTCGCCGGCGCGCAGCCGCTCGGCGGCCTCGACCTGGTCGGTGACGTCGGCGCCGAAGACGAGGACGCCGCGCACCCGTTCGGGGGCGTCCTCGGGAGCGGTCGCGGTGGTCTGCGCGGCCGCTACGGGAACGGCCGCCACGGGGGCCGCCATCTCGGGAACGGGCATCTCGGGAACGGTCGCCACGGGCACTGCCGCGTCGGGGACGGCACCGTCGTGGGCGGGCGCGGGCACCGGGTGGGGCACGCGGACCGGCGGCTCGGGGGCCGGGGCGGCCATCTCGATGGGCGAGCAGGTGAACGTGTAGTACCCGTGCCGCGACCGCCCGGCGGCCGTGGGCGCCGGCTCAGGCTCGGCTTCGGTGCCCGGCGCGAGCCCGGGCGCGGACTCGGTCTCGGGCTCGGGTGCGGGCCCGGGTGCGGATGCGGGCCCGGGTGCCGCGGGGACGCGCCGCGCCTTGACGGTGCGGGGCGTGCCGCTGCGCAGGACCTGGTCCATGAGCGGCAGCAGGCCCAGTTCGCGCAGCTCGGGCAGGGCCTGCCCGGCGGGGACGCCGCGGGTCCGGTGGCCGAACAGGTCGGCGTAGGCGTCGTTGAGGTAGGCGATGCGGTGCTCGGGGCCGTACACCACCGCGACCAGGGCCGGGACCTCGCCGAGGACGTCGTGGACGGACAGCCCGTCGAGGGTCGGGACGGCGGCGGGCGGCGGGCCGCCGGGGGCGGTGCCGGGCGCGCCCGGCGGCGACGGCTCGCCGTCGGCGGAGGGGTCGGTGCGCTCGCCGCGGGCGGCCGGGACGGAGCCGCCGCCCGCCGCGGTCTGTGGACGCCGCGCGGCACGGTCGGACCGCGCGGCGGTGCGTCGCTGCGTACGGGGGAGCCGGGCGCTCCAGCGCGTGAAGTTCACTGCGGATTACCTCGTGGGGTGGTGGCTGAGCAGCGCGCCGGCGCGGGATCGGGGAGAGGGATGCGGGTGCGGGGGACGGCCCCCGGGGGAATGCAGCAAACTTCCGAATCCTCGCGATTGTCACTCTTTGCAGATACGAGCCCACCCATGGTCACACGACCAGTGTGGCCGACCGGACTGACATCCGTGAGACGCCGTTCGTGGGAGGGGAGTTCCCGGCTCCGCCCCGGCGGGGTCAACTGGCTTCGGGATGGCGTCCGGTGTCGGCGGCGAGCTTGAACTCCGCGCGCGGGTTCTCCAGCGATCCGAGCGAGACGATCTCCCGTTTGAACAGCCCCGACAGGATCCATTCGGCCAGTACCCGCGCCTTGCGGTTGAAGGTCGGCACCCGGCTGAGGTGGTAGACGCGGTGCATGAACCAGGCCGGGTAGCCCTTCAGCTTGCGGCCGTAGAGGTGTGCGACGCCGCGGTGGAGGCCGAGGGAGGCCACGGAGCCGACGTACTTGTGCTCGTAATCGTCAAGGGGCCGGCCGGCGAGCGAGGCGAGCAGGTTCTCGGCGAGGACCTTGGCCTGGCGGACGGCGTGCTGCGCGTTGGGCGCGCAGACGGCGCCGGGGTCGGCCGCCGTACGGTCCGGCACGGACGCGGCGTCCCCGGCGGCCCAGGCGTGCTCCACGCCGTCCACCTGCAGCGTGGCGGTGCAGGCGAGGCGGCCGCGGGCGTTCAGCGGGAGGTCGGTGGAGGCGAGGATGGGCGACGGTTTGACGCCCGCGGTCCACACGAGGGTGCGGGTGGGGAAGCGCGAGCCGTCACTCAGTACGGCGACCCGGTCCTGGCAGGAGTCCAGGCGGGTTTCCAGCCGTACGTCGATGTTGCGGCCGCGCAGCTCGCGCACCGCGTACTTGCCCATCTCCTCGCCGACCTCCGGGAGGATCCGGTCGGTGGCCTCGACGAGGATCCACTTCAGGTCCTCGGGCGCGATGTTGTGGTAGTAGCGGACGGCGTACCGGGCCATGTCCTCCAGTTCGCCGAGCGCCTCGACGCCCGCGTAGCCGCCGCCGACGAACACGAAGGTCAGCGCGGCGTCGCGGACGTCGGGGTCGCGGGTGGAGGACGCGATGTCGAGCTGTTCGAGGACGTGGTTGCGCAGCCCGATGGCCTCTTCGACGGTCTTGAAGCCGATGCCGGTCTCGGCGAGGCCGGGGACCGGGAGGGTGCGGGAGACGGATCCGGGCGCCAGGACCAGCTCGTCGTAGTGGATCTCGACCGAGCCGGTGCCCTCCTCCTCGGTGGCGAGGGTTCTGATGGTCGCGGTGCGCTTGCCGTGATGGATCGCGGTCGCCTCGCCGATGATGACCTGGCAGTCGCCCAGGACACGACGCAGTGGCACCACGACGTGGCGGGGGGAGATCGACCCGGCCGCCGCCTCCGGCAGGAAGGGCTGGTAGGTCATGTACGGCTCGGGGTCGACCACGATGACCTGTACGGCGCCGTGCCTCAGCTCCTGCTTGAGCTTCCGCTGGAGGCGCAGCGCGGTGTACATCCCGACGTAGCCGCCGCCGACAACGAGAATGCGCGCTGGTTCCTTCACTCTCCCATGAGGCATCCGCGGCCGCCGTTTGTCCACAGCCCCGACCAATTGTGTGACCGGAGGGCCGAAGGTGCCCTGGGGCCGGGCCGTGGGGTGTGGGAGGGAATACGCGCAGGTCAGGGCGTGGCCGTGGGGGGTGGGGCGGTCTGGGAGGCGGGATAAGGTGGCCTGGTGGTCCGGTTGGGGGACGGTCTGTCCCGACCTACCCTCTTCATTCTTGACCTGGGCTCAACTATGTTCGTACTTCGTCGGGGTTGTGACTGCCCCGGCTGACAGGGCGGGGAGTCTCCGGGGGGAGACGTCATTACCGGGGGATCACTTATGCACCTTCAGGGTTCGTCATGGTCCGCAGCCGTCGCGTCCTCGGATGGGCACGGCGGCCGGAGCACTCCGCTGCGCGTGGACGCGCAGCGCAATCTGGAACATGTCCTGCGGGCGGCGCGCGAAGTCTTCGGTGAGCTGGGGTACGGGGCTCCGATGGAGGACGTCGCACGGCGGGCGCGGGTCGGGGTGGGCACCGTCTACCGGCGGTTCCCCAGCAAGGACGTGCTCGTCCGCCGCATAGCGGAGGAGGAGACGGCCAGGCTGACCGATCAGGCACGGTCGGCGCTGGGTCAGGAGAACGAGCCGTGGTCCGCGCTGGCCCGGTTCCTGCGCACCTCGGTGGCGTCCGGCGCGGGCCGTTTACTGCCGCCGCAGGTGCTGCGGGTCGGGGTCGACGCGGAGACGGAGATCCGGGTTCCGCAGCAGCGGCAGGTGGCGTTAGCCGGCCCGCCGCAGGCGGCGGCGGTGCCGTCTGCGGTGCAACCCGCGGTGCCGTCGGCGGCGGTGCCGTCCGCAGCGGTGCCGTCGGCCGGTGCGGCGCAGCCGGATCTGCGGCTGGTCGAAGAGCCGGGCGGGCCGCAGGGCCAGCCGGACGACGCGGGCGCGGCAGCACTGCTGCAGGTCGTCGGGCAACTGGTGGAGCGGGCGCGGGCAGCGGGTGAGCTGCGTCCGGATGTCACGGTCGCCGATGTGCTGCTGGTGATCGCCACGGCGGCGCCGTCGCTGCCGGACGCGGCGCAGCAGGCCGCGGCGTCGGCCCGGCTGCTGGACATCCTGCTGGACGGGCTGCGGTCCCGGCCGATGGGGTGACCGGGGGGAGCCACCTTCTGAGCCGTTTCTGAGCGCGTTCTGACCGATTGGCGATCGGTTGCCGATCGGCTGCTGACCGATTACTCATCGATCCGTTCGCCGGGTGCGTTTCTGCCCGGCGAACGGTCACCTTTTCGAGGGTGCGGTCCGGGGTTCGCTCGTACGTTTCGGGGTCGTGGTGCGCGTCTTCCCCGTGCGGGTGAACGTATGCGCTTGCCGTCCTGATGTTCGTTCCGGTGGCGCGCCCCCGGGTGCTCGGTCAGCGGGCGGTGTCGGCTCCGGAGCCGGCCAGGACCTCGTCGAGCAGGGCGATGGCCTCCTGTGTGGTCAGCGCCGCGGCCTCGGCGCGCAGCTTCCCGGCCACGGCGGGGCCCAGCACGGCGCCCGCCCGTGCCTCGGTCTCCCGGGTCTCCGCGAGCGCCAGCGGGATGCGCGGCAGCCGGCCGCGCCAGCCGTCGGCCGCGCCCAGCAGCCGGACGGCGGGCCGTTCGCGCCCGATCCGCACCAGGACGTACGCCGCCGACTCGGCCTGGTCGGCGAGCAACACCTCCGTACAGCCCACCTCGAGGCCCAGGCCCAGCGCGTCGCGCAGCGTGCGCACCCCGCCCCACGGGTCGCCCTCCTCGGCGCCGACCCGGCCCTCGAGCCCTTGGACCAGGACCCAGAACAGCTGCGGCGGGCTGGATCTCGCCGCCTGCCGCCGGGCGTCCTCGCAGTACGCCCGTGCCGTGGCCGCATCGCCGTGCAGCAGCTCGATGTGGGCGCGCAGCAGGCGGTTGAAGGCCCGGACGTCCACGGCGCCCCAGCGCTCGGCCTCCTGCTCGGAGTGGTCCAGCAGCTTCGCCGCGCCCTCGGGATCACCGGAGTTGAGGGCAAGGTCGGCCAGCCGGGTGATGATGAACGGCACCTCGGTGTGCGCGCCGATCTCCCGGGCCAGCCGCCGTGCCTCCTCGAAGGCGGCCCGCGCCTCGTCGAACCGGCCGCGCAGCGCTGCCATCTCGGCCCTGGCGCTCTCCACCTGGGCGAGCATCCAGCGGTCGCCGACGCGGGCGCTCAGCTCGCGCACCTCGGCGTAGTCGGCTTCGGCGCGCTCGATGCCGCTGGAGGTGTCGATGGCGAGGTGGGCGCGGAACATGAGCGCGGCGCCGACCGCCCAGTCGTCGCCGTTCTCACGGCAGTTGGCCACCGCTTTGTCCATCAGCGGGATCATCGCGGTGTGGCCGTCGAGGATGTATCCGGCGAACGGCCACAGCAGACCGGGGAAGCGGGCGCTGCGCGGGCCCGGGTGGCTGCCGTAGGCGTCGCGGGTGAGCCGGGCTATCCGCCGCGTCTCGGGGTCTTGCGGGTCGGGGCCGTTGCCGGCGTCGATGAGCAGGAAGAAGCGCAGCAGCCGCAGGTCCATGGCGTGCCAGTAGCGGGTGGCGGCGGGATCGTCACCGTCGGCGCCGTCCGGTGCGGGGGGCGGGATGTCCAGCGCCGGTCGGCCGCCGTTCCGTTCGTCGTTTCGTTCGTCGTTCCGTTCGTCGTCCGGTGCGTCGTTCGGCTCATTGGTGAGGTCCAGGGCCCGGCGGGCCCAGGCGGCGCCCTCGTCGCGATAGTTGCGCAGCCACCAGAACCAGCCCATCGCGAGGATGATCGCGAACGAGGTGTTCTCGTCGCGGGCGGTCAGGGAGCGGTGCAGGGCGGCCCGGATGTTGTCGAGGTCGGCCTCGACGCGGCGCAGCCAGGGCAGCTGTTCGGCGGAGCGCAGCCGGGGCTCGGCGGCGCGCGCGAAATCGCGGAAGTGGGCGATGTGCCGGGCCGTGGCGGCGGCGTGGTCGGCGCGGGCGGCGGAATCCTCGGCGGCGCGCTCGCTGACGTACTCGTGGATCGTCTCCAGCATGCGGTAGCGGGCCTCGCCCGGCGGGTGGTCGACGACCAGGAGGGACTTGTCGGCCAGCGCCCCGAGCAGGTCGAGCACCTCCGGGGGCGCGATGGAGGTGCCGGAGTGCGCCGGGGTGTGCGCCGGGGTGCATGTACCGGCGCGTAGGGACTCATGCTCCGGCGCGTCCGTGCGGCCCGTCTCGGCGCAGACGGCCTCCGCGCAGACCGCCTCCGCCGCGGCCAGGTTCCATCCGCCCGCGAAGACCGACGCCCGGCGCAGCACGGTGCGTTCCCGCTCGTCCAGCAGGTCCCAGGACCAGTCGACCACCGCCCGCAGGGTCTGCTGGCGCGGCAGCGCGGTCCTGCTGCCGCTGGTCAGCAGGTGGAACCGGTCGTCGAGGCGGTCGGCGATCTGCCGCGGGGTCAGCAGCCGCAGCCGGGCCGCGGCCAGCTCGATCGCCAGCGGCAGTCCGTCGAGGCGGCGGCAGATCTCCGCGACCGCCGCCGCCGTGTCCGGATCCCCGGCCGGATCGAAGCCGGGCCGTACGGTCGCGGCCCGCTCGGCGAACAGCTGGTGGGCGGGGGCGGGCGGCAGCGGCTCCACGGGCCGTACGGTCTCGCCGGGCACGCCCAGCGGCTCGCGGCTGGTGGCGAGCACGGTGACGCCCGGACAGCGCGCCAGCAGCGTCTCGGTGAGCCGGGCGGCGGTGTCGATGACGTGCTCGCAGTTGTCGAGCAGGAGCAGCAGGCGCCGGTCGGCGCAGTACTCGACCAGGCGGCCGGCCGGGTCGACGGCGTCCGCCCCGCTGGTCCGGCCTTCGAGCCCGGAGGCGAACATCGTCGTCTCGCGGCGGCCTATGGCGCTCAGGACGGCGCCGGGGACGGCGGAGGCGTCGTCCAGCGAGGCGAGTTCGACGACCCAGATGCCGTCCGGGTAGGCGTCCGTCACGGTCGCGGCGGTCTCCACGGACAGCCGCGTCTTGCCGGAACCGCCCGCTCCGGTGAGCGTGACCAGCCGTGAGCCGTCCAGGTCCCGGCGGAGGGCGCCGATTTCGCTCCGCCGGCCGACGAAGCTGGTGAGACGCGCTCGCAGATTGCCGGGCGGTGCCATGGACGCGGCGGGACGTTCCCGGCCGCGGCCCGGGGCGCGGCCGCCGTCCGGGGCGCGGTCCGCGGCGTGGTGGCGGTCCCGACCGCGGTCCCGGCCCGGGGCGCGGCCGCCGTCCGGGGCGCCGTATCGGTCACCGCCCGACCGACCCGGGGCGCGGCCCCGATCGCGCTCGCGGTCCGGGGCGCGGCCCCGATCACCGTCCCGCTCGCGGTCGCGGTCCGGGTGGCGGTCCCAATCCCGGGCGCCGTCGCCGTCCCGGTCATGGTCCCGGCCCGGGGCCCGGTCGCGGTCACCGCTTGGGGCACGGTTACCGACTCCGCCGCCGTCCGGGACGCGGTCGCGGTCGCGGTCGCGGTCTGTGGCGCGGTGCCAGTCACCGTCCCGATCGTGGTTACCGCCCCGGGGGCGGCCACGGTCCGGAGTGCCGTCGCTGTCCCGGTCTCGGTGGCCGTCCCGGTCTCCGTTCGAGTCACGGTCGTGGTCCGCGTAATGGTCCCGGTCACCGTCCGGGCGTTGGTACCGGTCACCGTCACGGCCTCGGTCCGGGTCTCGGGCCGGGCCTCGGTCCGGGTGGCGGTCCCGGTTCGGGTCGCCTTCGCCGTCGCGGGCGTCGTCCACGGCGCGGTCACGATCCCGGTCCGGGGCGCGGTCGCCGTCGGCGTCCGGGACGCGGTACCGATCGCGGTCCGGCTGGCGGTCCCGGCTCGGGTCGCCGTCACCATACCGGTCACCGTCCGGGTGACGGTCCCGATCGCCGTCCGCGTAGCGGTACCGGCCCCCGTCCACCGCGCGGTCACGATCCCGGTCGCGATCCCGGCCCGTGGCACGGTCGCCGTCGCCGTCCGGGCGGCGGTCCCAGTCGCCGTCGCCGTCCTGGGCGCCGTACCGGTCACCGTCCGGGCGGCGGCCTCGGTCGCCCTCCCCCTCCCGGTCACGGTCACGGCCCGCGTAGCCGTCCTGCCCCTGGGCGGGGGCGCGGTCCGCGTCGGGGTGGCGGTCACCGCCCGACCCGCGGGGCCCGGCGGCCGGTGGAGCCGGCGGTGGGGTGGGCTCGCCCAGGAGCAGTTGGCGGTGCAGCTCCCGCAGTTCCGGTCCCGGGTCGGTGCCGAGACGGTCGGCCAGGAGCGTGCGGACCTCCTCGTACGCGGCGAGGGCGTCCGCCGAGTGCCCGGCGGCCCGCAGCGCGCGGATCAGCTGGGCGTGGAACGTTTCGTCAAACGGATGGTCGGCGACCAGCTCGCGCAGCTCCGGGACGAGGCCCGCCGGGCGGTCGCGCGCCAGGTCGGCGTCGATCCGGCGGTGCAGGGCGGCCAGCCGCAAGGCCTCGGCGCGGGCGGCGGCCGCGTCGCGCTCCGGCAGATCGGCGAGCGCCGGGCCGCGCCACAGCGCGAGCGCCTGCCGGAGCGTGGTGGCGGCCGTGTGCGGGTCGCCGGCGTCGAGGGCGCGCATGCCCTCGTCGGTCAGCCGCTCGAAGCGCAGCAGATCGACGTCGTCCCCGGGCGCGGCGGTCGCGAGGCGGTAGCCGCCGGGCGAGGAGACCACGGCCTCCCGACCGATCGCCCGTCGCAACCGGCCCACCAGCGCCTGGAGCGCGGCGGGCGCGTCGTGCGGCGGGTCGGCGGCCCACACCTCGTCGATGAGCACGTCGACGGGGGTGGGCCCGGGACGTGCGGCGCGCAGGGCGAGCGCGGCGAGCAGCGCGCGGATCCGGGGGCCGCCGAGGGGCAGTGGGTCGCCGTGTTCGTCACGCGCTTCGGTGGTGCCGAGGATGAGATACCGCACGGCGGTCATTCTCCTGGGTTCGCGGCGGAACGGGACGCTCCACCCGAGCGGGTCGCACACACGGTCGACCAGACCCGGCAGACCCGGCACCCCGGCCCGGCGGCCGACGCGTCACAGGGAGGGCCGGGGCACCACTCCGCCCGCCACCGCGCGCTGGCGGGGGGCCGCCGTGCCGGTCCAGCAGGTGCCGCGGCGGGCCAGGAGGCGGCGTAGCCAGACTTCGGTGGAGACCAGTTCGGCCAGGCCGTCCAGGGGCAGCCGTTCGCCTTCGGCCGCCGCGCGCAGCGCCTTGCGGACGACGCGGGCCTCGATGAGCCCGGCGTCGGC
Source organism: Streptomyces sp. NPDC019937 (assembly GCF_040631655.1). Lineage (NCBI taxonomy): Bacteria > Bacillati > Actinomycetota > Actinomycetes > Kitasatosporales > Streptomycetaceae > Streptomyces > Streptomyces sp. NPDC019937. Next base: position 119,716 of record NZ_JBEYAL010000027.1, on the reverse strand, counting down.
CAGCAGCGGGGCGTCGAAGAGGCCGACCAGGTCGCCGACCCAGGTGCGCAGGCCCGCGCGTACGGACGCGGCGTGGGCGGCGTGGGAGGTGGCTCCCCAGCCGGTGGGGAGGTCGCGGATGCCCGCTCCGGCGAGGACCGTACGCAGGACGGAGGCGCGCGCTCCGGGCTGGACGCGCAGGGCTTCGGGGAGCGCGCGGCAGGCCCGTACGACCTGGTTGTCGAGGAAGGGGGCGTGCAGGCGCTGGCTGCGCACCTCCGCGGCCTGTTCGAAGACGCGGTGGTCGGCGGCGTAGCGGGCGAGGGCGGCGTCGGCGCGGCGTTCGCCGGGGCGGCGCGCGAGGACGGGGCGCAGCGCCGCCTCCTCGAGGCGGACGGACACCTCGGCGAGGGCTTCCCCGGTGAGCCAGCGGGCGGCGGGGCCGGGGCGGCACCAGGCGAGGGAGGCCAGGGAGGCGGAGACGGCGCCGGCGGCCACCCCCGCGCCGTCGTCGGTGAAGCGGCGCTCCAGCAGGCTCGCGGCGGCTTCCCGTACGCCGTCCCGGTAGGAGGTGCGGGCCAGCCGCCGGGCGGCGCGGTAGACGGTGAAGGGGACGAAGAAGGAGTGGGCGTTGGGCCCGTCGGCCTTGGCGAGGGCGGTGGCGGGGCGCAGCAGATGGCGTCTGCGGCGGTCGAGCAGCAGGTCGGCGAGGCGGGCCGGGTGGGCGTCGAGCGCCTCGCGGGCGCCGTGGCCGACGAAGTGGTCGGCGCTGCCCGCGGCGAGGCGGCGCCGGTGGCGTTCGGCGATGACGAGGGAGGGGCCGGGTTCGTCGGTGAGGGCGCCGGTGTCGAGGGCGGCGTACGGGAGGGCCTCCTCGCCTCCGGCGACGACCACGTGGTGCAGCCGGGGGTTGGCGGCGATGGTGCCCGCGCGCTCCAGTTCGGCTTCGCGGGTGCGGGCGCCGCCGGTGGTGGCGAGGTCGTTGAAGGTGACGGCGAGGAGGCGTTCACCGGCTTCGGTGCCGTGGCCGAGGAGGGTGCCGGGCATGCCGGGGAGCCCGGCGGCGAGCAGGGCGAGGGTGGCGGAGGCGCTTCCTCCGGACAGGTCGGCGCCGATGCCGGGGGCGGGCGCGCCGCGGGCGGCCCGGCGTTCGGCGGGGCCCATGCCGGGGACGGGCCCGGGGTCGAGGCCGTCGGCGGCGGGGGCGTGGCGGGGTGCGGTGAGGCGGGCCCGTACGGCTTCGAGCAGGGCGTCCCGTACGCCTTCCACGGCCGTGTCCTGGTCGAGCGGGGGCGCGGCGACGGCGAGCGAGGCGGTGGGCTCGTAGCCGGTGACGTCGCGGGCGCCGTCGCGCAGGACGAGGGCGTGCCCGGGCGGCACCCGTCTGACGCCCATGTACGGCGTGCCGTCGCCGACGGCCTCCGGGGAGTCGGGGCAGGCGAGCAGCGCGCCGAGGTGGCTGACGTCGAGCTGCGCCTCGATGAGGTCGGCGAGCGGGAGGGCGGCGGTGGCGTACGCGGTGCCGCCGGACCAGTCGGTGTGGAAGACGGGCCGGGCGCCGGCCAGGTCACCGGCGATGGTGATGCGGCGGCCGACCTGGGCGACGGCGGTGTAGCTGCCGGGCCAGGCGGTGAGGTGGCGCAGGGCGCCGCCGCGGGCGGCGAACAGGCCGACCCGCAGCTCCTCGTCGGTGGCGCCGCAGCAGCCGAAGACGGCGAGCCGGGTGAAGGGGTCGGCCTGGACGACGCGGACCTCGTCGGGCCGCCAGTCGCCGACCGCCCACAGCGGATCGGGGTCGGACCACAGGAGTTGGGCACCGACCGGCTGGATCGCACGGCCTTCCGGGGGGACCGGGCCGGATGCGGTACTGCTCCACCCCACCAACCACCGCATCGCCGCCTCCACAGGCTGTGGGCATCCAGGGCAACCAAGAATGAGGTGCCATCATGCACAGCACGTTGACGGTTTCGACATCGAACCGGACAACTACGTAGATCTCTTGGATCTCCCTTGACCGCTGATGACCGCGGGGATCCCAGGAGTTGATCACACCATGCGGCCCCCGCGGGCAGGCGTTCGCGGGAAGCCCAGGAGAGAGCCGTCACCGGTCACGACGCACCGTTCCGCCGTGGCCCATGCTGCCACGACTGGGGCGTACAACAGCGCAAGGACGCCGACGCGTGTACGACGGGACGCCAACGGGGCCGCGAGGAAAGGGGCTTCCCGCGCCGGGCCTCCCCCTCCCCGGCCCGCCGCGGGAGCCCGGCACCGACAGGCGATATCCGGCCAACTTCGCCGTGGCGCGCTCGACGGTCTTGCGGATGCCCCGTCACCATCCGGACCGTCGCGCGCCGTTCGCCCTCGCTCGCCCCCAACGCCTCCCAACACGACAGTCCGGGAGGCGGCGTCCGCCTCCCGGACCGTTCCGCCACCCGCGGGGAATGAGGCGGCGGCGTCCCCCAGCCCACTGGATCCAGTACAGCGGGCCGACCCACGCAGGTCCCATCGAAACGTTCTCGAACCGACCGAGACAGAGCGCACACACGGGCGCACAGCCACACACACCGGGAGCACGCGTCACGCCCCGCACGCCCGTTCGTACAAGAATCTCGCCATCCGGGACACCACCTCTTAACGGTCGGGATGCGGCGAACTACGCTGGGTTTACGAATGCCCCGCGCCCACGCCGGGGCGGCCGTCGGTGCTGTCGAGGGGTGCGCATGTCCAGGGAGCCACGCGGGCCGAACGAGAAGCTCGGCACCGTTCTCGCCCTCGCTGGGATCAGCAATGCCGGGCTCGCGCGCAGAGTCAACGACCTCGGCGCCCAGCGCGGCCTGACCCTTCGCTACGACAAGACGTCGGTAGCGCGCTGGGTGTCCAAGGGCATGGTGCCCCAGGGCGCCGCGCCCCATCTGATTGCTGCCGCTATCGGCAGCAAACTCGGCCGCCCCGTCCCGCTGCACGAGATCGGGCTCGCCGACGCCGATCCGGCCCCCGAGGTCGGGCTCGCCTTCCCGCGCGACATCGGCCAGGCCGTCCGCTCCGCCACCGAGTTGTACCGGCTTGATCTCGCGGGTCGGCGCGGCGGGGTGGGCATCTGGCAGAGCCTGGCCGGATCCTTCGCCGTCAGCGCGTACGCCACACCCGCCTCCCGCTGGCTCATATCCCCGGCCGACACCTCCGTCGCGCGCGGACCCGAGGACGCCGAGGACGCGGCGGGCGGCGCGGGCGGCAGCGGCCCCGACGCCTTACCGCAGCGCGTCGGCCACAGCGACGTCACCAAGCTGCGCGAGGCCGCCGAGGACGCGCGCCGCTGGGACTCCAAGTACGGCGGCGGCGACTGGCGTTCCTCCATGGTCCCCGAATGCCTGCGGGTCGACGCGGCACCGCTGCTGCTCGGCTCGTACAGCGACGAGGTCGGCCGCTCCCTCTTCGGCGCCACCGCCGAACTGACCCGGCTGGCCGGGTGGATGGCCTTCGACACCGGCCAGCAGGAGGCCGCCCAGCGGTATTACATCCAGGCGCTGCGCCTCGCCCGCGCCGCCGCCGACGTCCCGCTCGGCGGCTACGTGCTGGCGTCGATGAGCCTCCAGGCCACCTACCGCGGCTTCGCCGACGAGGGCGTGGACCTCGCCCAGGCCGCCCTGGAGCGCAACCGCGGCCTGGCCACCGCCCGCACCATGAGCTTCTTCCGGCTGGTCGAGGCGCGCGCCCAGGCCAAGTCCGGGGACGGCCCGGCCTGCGGCGCGGCGCTGAAGTCCGCCGAGGGCTGGCTGGAGCGGGCCCGGTCGGGCGACGCCGACCCGTCCTGGCTCGACTTCTACAGCCACGAGCGGTTCGCCGCCGACGCCGCCGAGTGCTACCGCGACCTGCGGCTGCCGCGCCAGGTGCGGCGCTTCACCGAGCAGGCGCTGGCCCGGCCGACGGAGGAGTTCGTACGGTCCCACGGGCTGCGGCTCGTCGTCTCCGCCGTCGCCGAACTGGAGTCCGGGAACCTGGACGCGGCGTGCGCGGCGGGCGCCCGCGCCGTGGAGGTCGCCAACCGCATCTCCTCCGCGCGCACCACGGAGTACGTGCGCGACCTGATGCACCGGCTCGAGGCGTACCGCGACGAGCCGCGGGTGGCCGAGCTGCGCGAGCGGGCGCGGCCGCTGCTGGTGGCGCCTGCGTGAGGGTGGGGCGGGTGTCCGGCGTGCGGGTGGGGCCCCGGGTTTTCGCGCCCCTGTGTGTGGCGCCGGCGTGAGCGCCGGGGAAAGCCCGCGTGATCTTCACGCACCCGTCCGGATCCCAGGTGCCGCACGGGTTTCGGCCCGCTGTCAGTGGCGCAGGTCATGATAGGGATCGACGGTCGGGGCGACCGGAGGGTTGTGGCGCGTGGGGAGGTGCATGGCGTGACGGCGGTTGACTGCGACGTGCTGGTGATCGGGGGCGGGATCGTCGGCCTGTCGACGGCGTATGCGATCACGCGCGCGGCGCCCGGCACCCGGGTGACCGTCCTGGAGAAGGAGGCGGGCCCGGCCCGCCACCAGACCGGGCGGAACAGCGGAGTGATCCACAGCGGGATCTACTACCGGCCCGGCTCGCTGAAGGCGCGGTTCGCGGTGCGCGGCGCGGCGGAGATGGTGAAGTTCTGCGCCGAGTACGGCATCGCCCACGAGGTGACGGGCAAGCTCATCGTCGCCACCGAGCGCTCCGAGCTGCCGCGGCTGCACGCCCTGGTCCAGCGCGGCCGGGAGAACGGGATCCCGGTGCGCGAGCTGGGCCCCGCCCAGATAGCGGAGTACGAGCCGTCGGTGCGCGGGCTCGCCGCGATCCACGTCGGCACGACGGGCGTATGCGACTTCGGGGCGGTGGCCGCGCAGCTGGCCCGGCTGGCGGGGGACGCGGGCGCGTCCGTGCGGTACGGGGCCGGGGTGACCCGCATCGGCCGCCGCCCGACCGCCGTCGCGGTGCGTACGGCGGACGGCACGGTGCTGCGGGCGCGGGCCCTGGTCAACTGCGCGGGCCTGCAGTGCGACCGCGTGGCGCGGCTCGCGGGCGACGACCCGGGCATGCGGATCGTGCCCTTCCGCGGTGAGTATTTCGAGCTGGCGCCGTCCCGCACCTCCCTGGTCAACGGCCTGGTCTACCCGGTGCCCGACCCGGCGTTCCCCTTCCTCGGCGTCCACCTGACCCGCGGCATCGACGGCGGCGTCCACATCGGGCCCAACGCGGTGCCCGCCCTCGCCCGCGAGGGATACGCCTGGCGCACCGTGCGCCCGCGCGAACTGGCCGGGACGCTGGCGTATCCCGGCGCCTGGCGGATAGCCCGCCGCCACTGGCGGTACGGGGCGGGCGAGCTGCGCCGCTCCCTGTCCAAGCGCGCCTTCACCGACGCCGTGCGCCGGCTGCTGCCGGAGGTCACGCCCGACGACCTGATACCCGCCCCGGCCGGGGTGCGCGCCCAGGCGGTGCTGCCGGACGGCACGCTCGTGGACGACTTCCTGATCTCGCAGTCGCCCCGCGTCGTCCACGTGCTCAACGCCCCCTCCCCCGCCGCCACCGCCTCGCTCCCCATCGGCCGCGAGGTGGCCCGGAGGGTGCTGGAGGCGCTGTGAGCGGTCTCACGGCCGCCGCCGAGGCGTAGCGGGGCGGCGGCCCGCCAGCGGGCCCTCGGGCCCGCACCGTGGCATCCCGGGCGGGCCCGCCGGGGTGCCCGCCCCCGCCCGTAGAATCGGAAGCACTGTGTCCGAGAACTCCACCGCCCCCGACGCCCACGCGGAGCGTGACCGCACCGTGCCCGGTCCCGGCCCCTCCTCCGCCCGCGACCGCGGCGAGCCGCTGTTCCCCGGCGGCCCCGTCGCCGACCCGGCGGGCTCGCACCATGAGCGCCGCATCCGTTCCTTCCGCCCCCGCCGCGGACGGGTGACCGCCGGCCAGGGCGAGGCGCTGCGCCGCCTGTGGCCGCAGTGGGGGCTGGACATCGACGGGCTGCACCGCCTCGACCTCGGCGCGCTCTTCGGCGACCCGGACCTCCCCGTCGTCCTGGAGATCGGCTTCGGCATGGGCGAGGCCACCGCGCAGATGGCCGCCGCCGACCCCGGCACCGGCATCCTCGCCGTCGACGTCCACACCCCCGGCCAGGGCAATCTGCTCGCCCTCGCCGAGCGCGACGGGCTGTCCAACGTCCGGGTCGCCAACGGCGACGCGATCATCCTGCTGCGCGAGATGCTGGCGCCCGCCGCCCTCGCCGGGCTGCGCGTCTACTTCCCGGACCCCTGGCCCAAGAAGCGGCACCACAAGCGGCGGCTGATCCAGCCCGAGTTCGTCGAACTGGCCGCCACCCGGCTGCGCCCCGGCGCGCTGCTGCACTGCGCGACCGACTGGGAGCCGTACGCGGAGCAGATGCTGGAGGTCCTGACCGCCAGCCCGTCGTTCGACAACGCCCAGGCCGACGGCGGCTACAGCCCGCGCCCGGACTTCCGCCCGCTCACCAAGTTCGAGTCCCAGGGCCTGGACAAGGGACATATCGTCCACGACCTGATCTTCCGCCGTAACGAGGCATAGCGGCCCTGCGCGGATGGGAACAATCCCGCAGTCCGCCACTTCCGCGTTCGTTAGGGTCGGTTGAGTGCATCAGTCCCCGTCCCCCCACCAGCCGCCGGATCCGCCGGTCACACCGCACGACCAGCAGCCGTGGTTCGACGGCACGGCCGCTCCGGGGGGCTGGCCGCAGGCGCCGCAGCCTGGGCACCCCGGACATCCGGGGCTCCCGGGATACCCGGGGTTCCCGGGACACCCAGGCCACCCGGGGCCGTGGGGCAGAAGCGGCCGTCTCAGCCGCCTCTGGGACAACAAGGCCCTGCGCGCCACCGCGCTCATCGGGCTGCTGTCGATCTCCGGCCTCGTCATCCTGGCCCTGGTCCGCGAGCAGACCGGAACCAAGGGCTTCCTGGTGGGGCTCGGCCTCGCCGTGCTGCCCGTACCGCTGATCCTCTCGGTGTTCCGCTGGCTGGACCGCGTCGACCCGAAACCCTGGCGGAACCTGATCTTCGCCTTCGCCTGGGGCGCGTGCGCCGCGACGCTCGTCGCGCTCATCGCGAACGGCTTCGCGACGGAATGGCTCATGACGACCGTCGCCGACTCCTCGTCCCCCGGCGGCCGCGCCGACGCCGACACCTGGGGGGCCACGTTCGTCGCGCCGTTCGTGGAGGAGAGCGCCAAGGCGGCCGCCGTGCTCCTGCTCTTCGTGTTCCGACGACGCGACTTCAACGGGATCGTGGACGGCGTCGTTGTCGCCGGAATCACCGCCACCGGATTCGCCTTCACCGAGAACATCCTCTATCTCGGCTCGGCGTTCGTCAGCGACCAGGAGTTCGGCTACTCGGGCATCCGCTCCACCACCGCCGCGACGTTCTTCATCCGCGGGGTGATGTCCCCCTTCGCGCACCCCCTGTTCACCTCCATGACCGGCGTCGGCTTCGGCCTGGCCGCCGCGGCCGCCGCCCACCAGCGCGTCCGCCGCGTCCTGCTGCCGATCGTGGCGCTACTGGCCGCGATGGTCCTGCACGGCCTCTGGAACGGCTCGTCCGCCCTCGGCGGCTATGGCTTCATCATCGTCTACGCCGCGTTCATGGTCCCCGTCTTCGGGCTGCTGACCTGGCTCACGGTCTGGTCCCGCACCAGCGAGCTGCGCACCATACGCGATCAGCTCACCGCCTACCAGGCCGCCGGGTGGCTCACCCCGCCCGAGCCGATCGCGCTGTCCTCGATGCGCGCCCGCGGCATCGCCCGCGACCTCGCCCGCCGCACCCAGGGCGCGGCGGCGGCCCGCGCGGTCGGCGAGTACATCGCCGCCGCGACCTCCCTCGCCTTCCTCCGCCGCCGCGCGTACCGGGGCACGGCGGGCCCGGACTTCACCACCCGCGAGCGCGAACTCCTCGACCGTCTGTGGGAACGCCGCGACACCGCCCAGCCGGCCCTGGCCCACGCGGCCCTCTCCCTCCCCCTCCCCTACCCGGGCCCACCCCAGGGCCCCATCCCCCCGCCGTACTGGCCCACCGGCGGCTACGGCTACGGCAGCCCCGGCCAGGGCTACGGGTACGGCGGCCGCGGCCAGGGCTACGGCTACGGCGGCCCCCAGCCGCCCCAAGCCCAACAGGCCCCGCACCCGACGTACGCCTTCCAACCGTCGTACGCCCCGCAACTCCCGGCGCCCGTCCCGTACGGCCCCACAGGCCCGCAGGGTCAACCGTGACCTCGCCGCTCTGGGGCACGCTCAAGGAGCTGGCCGAGGACGCGGGCACAGGAGGCATGGGCCCCGGTGGGAGGATCGTTCCTGCTACGCGACCATTCCCCACGCCACAGCGGTGGGCGACCCAGCCCACCCATCTACCGTCTTCCACACGGAAGCGATGCCCCGCTCTTCTAGATAGGGCGCATACGCCTTGATGTCCTCGGTGAACAGCGCCAGAAGATGCGGCTTGGGCTGCCCATTCTGCTCATACAGGAAGTAGCTGTACTCGAAGAGTTGCCCCAGAGCTTCGCGCACTGCCGTGGTGGGGTTCCCCCGCTTGACGGTTTTGGCTTCCACCAGCCACTCCAGATCAGCCCGCCTCAGCACAAGGTCCTTGGGATGCATCTTCTCGGTGATCGGCACGAAGCCCCGCTTGTCGATGTACTCACCGAACCCTGCGACCAGCAGCTCGTGGCTTCGGGACTTGGTGATCGTTCGCGCCGGAATGTGCGCGACGTAGTCGCTTCCGTCCTTGGGCCGGAAACCGTCAAGCCCCTCAGCCGGGGCCTTGGCTGCTCCGCTGGTTGCCTTGACGCCCTCAGACGTCTTCTCATCGCTGAGCGTCTTCTCCACAGTGGCAGCACGCTGAAGGACTTCGGCCAGGTGCCAGAGGTCTTCGCGCAAGTGTGACTCGGATGGCATGGCGTCCACGCCATAGGTCCGGGCCACCACGCTTCCGGCCTCGTACGAGAGAGCGCGAAGGGCGTCGCACTTGAAGTCCGGACGGCCCTCATACCCCGCCACCAAGTCCTTCGGCAGCCCATCGAACAGGACTTGAGCGCGTCCACTCAGGTATACACGGCGCTTCTCGCCTTCACCGAGTGCATCTGCCAGCCATGTCACGCCCTGCTGGAGCGTGAGCGTCACGGTGCTGAGGTCGGCGGCGAAGATGTACGCCAGGTAGAGGCCCCTCTTCGGGTCGCGGGTGATGTCGGGGTCGTACACACCGATCCATGGCGTTTTGCTGGCGCCGCCGCTACCTCCCTTGCCCTCGGCCTCGAACCCTCCCGGCACGAGGTCGCCCCACAGGTTCTTCACCTCGCGGAGACGGTCTTGGGCGTAAACCCCCTTCGAGATCCCCTTCTTCCAGTCGTACGTGCTGGCCACGTCGAGGAGCAGATCACGTATACCCATGGTCAAAACTATGCATTGCTGGTCTGACAACGACTGTCTTCGATCGCTTGTGGTCGTCACGCATCATGCAGTGCCAGCCTCGGTACGCCTCGGGCTGTCGTAGGTCGCTGATAGAACGGTGTGTGGACTGGTGACACGAGGAGCCGCTGCTATGACCGATGCCTTCACCCACAGCGCAAGTCCAGCACCGGGCTTATACGAGCGGCTGATTACCTCCCGCATCGAGGACCAGCTGAAGACGCTGGACGCCGCAGGGTGGAAGACCATCCAACAGAAGGTCGGCGAGCACTCCACCCCTCACGTGCTCGCGCGCCACGTCGCCGACACGGTGCGGGAGATCTTCGCCAGCCTGCCCACTCATGAGCAGGTGATCGCGGCCAACCACATCCTTGAATCGATCAGCACGCTCGACGGGGCCAAGCAGTGGGTGGACCTGATCGCGGACGGGCCTCGGCAGCTGATCGCCGTCGCCGAGCAGGAGGCGCCGGGTGTCTACTCCGTGCGCCCGGCCACGCCGCTTTCCGAGACGGCGCTCATCACCAACTCCCCCGAAGACCCGAACCTGGGCTTCGAGCTGCGGGCCGAGTTGGCCACCGCAGACCGAGTTGACCTGCTCTGCGCGTTCGTGAAGTGGCACGGCCTGCGCGTCCTGGAGGAGTCATTGAAGGCGGCGCGGGATCGCGGGGTGCCGATCCGCGTCATCACGACCACCTACATCGGGGCCACCGAGCGGACCGCCCTGGATCGGCTCGTCAGGGAGTTCAACGCCGAGGTCAAGGTCAACTACGAGCTGCGGTCCACCCGGCTGCACGCCAAGGCATGGCTGTTCCGGCGGAACAGCGGCTACGACACCGCGTACGTGGGCAGCTCGAACCTCTCCAGGAGCGCACTGCTCGACGGCTTGGAGTGGAACGTCCGCCTCTCATCGGTGGCAACGCCGCCGGTGTTGAAGAAGTTCGAGGCCACCTTCGACTCGTACTGGAGTGAGCCCTCCTTCGAGAGGTACGACCCCGACAGCGACGCCGCCCGGCTGGAGGACGCGCTCACCCGAGCCAGCGGAAAACAACGGCCCGGCACCCACGCCATCAGCCTGTCCGGCCTCGAAGTGCGGCCCTACCCTCATCAGCAGGACATGCTCGAGCGGCTCGACATCGAGCGGGACATTCACGGCCGGCACCGAAACTTGTTGGTTGCCGCGACGGGGACCGGCAAGACCGTCATGGCCGCGCTCGACTACAAGGCTCTCAAGAGGAAGCACCAGGGACGCCCCGTCACCCTCCTCTTCGTCGCACACCGCCAAGAGATTCTGAAGCAGTCGCTACGGACCTACCAAGAAGTGCTCGACGATGCGAACTTCGGGGAGCTCCTGGTCGGGGGTAATGAGCCGCAAGATTGGACGCATGTCTTTGCCAGCGTCCAATCCCTCAACGCTCGGTCCCTAGAAAAGCTCGCTCCCCACCACTTCGACGTCGTGGTCATCGATGAGTTCCACCATGGCGTTTCCCCGACCTACCGACGCATCATCGACCACTTCGAGCCGATGGAGCTCCTGGGCCTGACGGCCACACCGGAGCGGATGGACGGCCGGAACGTCCAGGATGAGTTCTTCGACGGCCACATCGCCGCCGAGATGCGCCTGTGGGAGGCGTTGGAGAACGATCTGCTCAGCCCCTTCCACTACTTCGGCATAGCCGACAACACTGATCTCGAAGGACTCACCTGGAAGCAGGGTTCGTACGACACGAGCGAGCTGGGCCAGCTCTACACGGGAAACCATGCGCGCGCTCGTCTCATCGTGAAGGCCGTGCAGGAAAAGGTGACGGATCCCGGGGCCATGCGGGCGCTGGGGTTCTGCGTGACCGTTGCGCACGCTCACTTCATGGCCAACTTCTTCCGCCAGGCCGGCATCAGCGCCAAGGCCCTCGATGGGTCCACCCCCACGGCGGAGCGTGCCCAGGCCCTGAATGACCTGCGTAACGGCACGGTGCAGGTCCTGTTCTCGGTCGACCTCTTCAACGAAGGGCTCGATATCCCAGACGTGGACACCCTCCTCCTGCTCCGCCCGACCGCCAGCGCCACGGTGTTTCTGCAGCAGCTGGGCCGGGGCCTGCGACGGACTCCGGACAAGGCTGTGCTCACGGTCCTCGATTTCATCGGCCAGCACCGCAAGGAGTTCCGCTTCGAGGAGCAGTTCCGTGCGCTGACGAGCTTCACCCGCAACCGGCTCACGGAGCACATGGAGCGCGACTTCCCGCAGCTGCCCTCCGGATGCGAAATCATCCTCGACCGTAAGTCCAAACAGCGCATCCTGGACAACATCAAGAGCCAGATCAACGTCAACGTGCGGCAGTTGACGCAAGAGGTGGCGGCATACGCTGAACCACGTCTGGACGCCTACCTCCGTGAGAGTCGCCGCGAGCTCAAAGAGCTGTATCGCAGCAACAACTCATGGACACGCCTCTTGCGGCGAGCCCGGCTTCTAGCCGAGGAGCACCCCGAAGCCGAAGAAGCACTCCTCAAGCGAATTTCGGCATTCCTCCATGTCGACGACCCGCAACGCGTCCATGCCTACCAGCGCATGCTTTCCGATGACGCCCCGGGGTACGACTCGCTGGATGCATCGTGGCAGGCGTACGCACGGATGCTCTTCTTCTCCTTGTGGCCGCTGGGCGGGGGATTCGCCAGCTACGCCGAGGGCTTCGCATCGTTGCGCCAGCAGAGCGCCTTCCGCAGCGAGCTGAGCCAAGTGCTCGCGTACAACCTGGAGCACACCGATCACTACCCGATCCCGCTCCTGGGCGACCATGATGGGATCCCGCTAGCCGTCCACGCCTCCTACAGCCGCGAGGAAATCCTGCCCGCCCTCGGCCAGGCGGATGTAGACGGCTTCATGCCCGGAAACTTCCGCGAGGGCGTGAAGTGGTGCGAAGGGCTCCGGACCGACGCGCTCTTGATCACCCTCGAGAAGGACGACAAGGACTTCTCACCGCAGACCCGATACAAGGACTACGCGATGAGCCCACATCGCTTCCACTGGGAATCGCAGAACCAGACGTCGGAATCGTCGCCCACCGGCCTGCGCTATCAGCAGCATCAGGAGCGCGGCACCCACGTGCTGCTCTTTGTGCGGCGCTACAAGAAGACCGACATCGGTGGGCCACAACCGTGGATGCTGCTTGGACCCGCTACGTACGAATCTCATGAGGGCAGCAAGCCGATGGGCATCGTCTGGAAACTCCAGCACAAGCTGCCTGCCGATGTCTGGACGTACTCAGCCATCGCGGCGGGGTAGCGGCTCAGCCGACCACACCGAGCTCCGATTCAAAGTGCATTTGGGCTCGATCCAAGGCCGTGTCGGGGTCGTGCCCATGGGCGCGGAACCAGTGAAGCACGTCGGCGATCAAGGTAATGGCCGCCTCCTCCGCCACCGCATGACTCAGCGGCGACGTGGGACTTGCCCGAAGGTGGGGCTGGCCGTAGAGGGTGAGCAGAGCCTCGGCGCGATGCACCTGGGGTCGATCAACGTGGGTGTCATTGCGGGTGAGCGCGGTGGCGATCTCACACCAAGTGGTCTTGCCTCGCTCGGTCGGGATCACTCCCCACCGGTCGGTCATGGCAGCGACCAGCGCCAGCCCCCGCCCCGACTCGGCCGTGGTGGTCGCGCTCAGCAACGTGGGCAATGCACGGCAGTCCGGATCGCTCACTGCAATGCGCAGGAACGTGCCGTTCATGTCGACGCTCAGAGTCGTCGGCGTCCCGAGGCCGACGTGGGTGATGACGTTGGCGACGAGTTCGGTGACGCAGATCTGTGCCGCCTCCACCGCGTCAGGCAGGCCCCAGACCGTTAAGTGCGTACGCATGATGCGTCTCAGCGCGGCCACTTCGCCAGGTTCTGCCAGGAAGGGAAGGTCCCACGCCTTCCTCTGCATGCACTGCTCGACAACCACGCGCTTCAACCCCTTGCCGTTGCGCCACATCAGGTGATCACCAACCGCAATCACCTGATGCCTTTTGGTCACTACACGTGAGAGCATGGCATCGACATATCCCGACATGCAATGTGCATATAAGGATTCGCCCGATTGAGTGACTGACGTATCGCCCAACGCAGAGAAGACTGAACGGACGTCACCACATGAGGAGTTCACGTGCCCGGATCACCCACCGCGCGACGTCGCCGCTTGGCGATCGAGCTGAAGAAGCTTCGTGAGGAGCACCAGCTCACCTGCGGTCAGGTAGGCAAGGAGCTGGACTGGAGCGGTTCGAAGGTCAACCGTCTGGAGACTGGCCAGGGTCGCGTACAGCCATCGGACGTCGATGCGCTCTGCCGCTTCTACGGAACGTCCGACGAGCTTCGCGAACTCCTCAAGGAACTGGCCAAGCAGTCCAAGATGCGTGGCTGGTGGCACGCGTATGGCAGTGCCGTGCCCTCGTGGTTTTCGGTCTACGTCGGGCTGGAGCAGGCGGCCTCGGGTCTACGGACGTATGAGTGCGAGTTCGTGCCCGGTCTGCTTCAGACGCCCGACTACGCCCGAGCGCTCCATCTCGCCGCGCCCACTCAGGAACCCGACGACGCTGAGCACATGATCAAGGTTCGGATGGAGCGGCAGACGCTCTTGACGAGCTCGACGCCCATCGACCTGTGGGCGATTGTGCACGAGAGCGTGCTGCAGCACACCATCGGTAGCGCCGAGATCATGCGCGGCCAGTGTGAGCACTTGCTGGACATGGCCCGCTTGAAGAACGTCACGCTCCAAGTGCTGCCGTTCGACGCTGGCAGCTACCCTGCCGTCGGCGCGTTCACGATGTTGGAGTTTCCGGCTCAGGAGGATGCCGACATGGTGTACCGCGACGGCCTGACGGACGCGGTGTACCTGGAACGTCCAGAAGACATCGCTCTCTATGCCAAGGCCTTTGACAATCTACGCGCACTGTCCTTGAGTCCTCAGCGGTCGAGTGACCTGATCAGACAAGCGACCCAAGGACGGTACTGATGGCTGACATATCGCCTCTCCAGTGGCAGAAGAGCAGCTACAGCAATGGAAGTGGGGGCAACTGCGTGGAGACGGCGAAGCTGCCGGACCACGCGACCGCCGTGCGGGACTCGAAGGAGCCGGGGCGGGGTGTGCTCGGGTTCTCGGCCGGCGCCTGGGGCGACTTCGTCGCGGCCGTGCGGGGCGGGCGGCTGGGCTGACGGCCTAGGAGGGACGCGCGCCCGGTGGCCGAGGGGCCGCCGGGCGCGCGTGGTGTGGGGGGAAGACGGGGCTTACGGGTGGTACTTCTCCTCGACCGTCTCGGCGGCGCCGGACTTGCGGGCCATCGTGACGCGGACGGTCACGCTGTTGGTCTTCGCGGCCTTCTCCAGCTCGTCCACGGTGCACTTCGCGGTGCCGTAGCCGTCGTCGCCGATGCTCGCGCCGCCGGCGCCGCCGTCGTCGGAGCAGATCGCGGCCGCGCCGAGGATCTTCGTGGCGTTGGCGACAAAGAACGCCTGCTCCATGCCGCCGCTCTCGGGCTTGACGGTCAGCTTGCCGGGGGCGAGGTACGACATCTTGCCGACGATCACCTTGTGGTTGCCCGCGTTGGCGACGCCGCCGCCTTCGGAGGGGGAGTTGTCCGAGGCGGCGGAGCCGCCACCGCTCGTGGACTGGGTCGAGGCGTCCTGCGAGGCGGGCGCGTTCGAAGAACTGGAGGAGCTCGCCGCGCCGTCGTCGGGCCCGCAGGCCGTGGCGCCCAGGCCCAGCGCCGCGGCGGCGACGATGGTGGCGGCGATGCGGCGGCCGGCGCGGCCGCGAAGACGGTTGGTGGCGATGTTCATGGTGCTTCTCCCGTTGCTCTGTGCTCTCGTGCCGTTTCCGGACGACAATCAGTCTCGAAGATCGAGTTGGCGTTCCACTAACGGACCACTAATGCGGTGCAGCGCGTTGAGCAGGGAGGTAACGGCATGGCTGGAGTACCGGCGGGGCTGGTGGCCGCGGGTGGGTTGATCGGGGGGTACGGGGTGGCCCGGTGGACCAGGAGGCGGCCGCTCGGTGGGGTCGCGCTGGCGGCGGCCGGGGCCGTGGCCGCCAAGGGGTGGCGCGAGAAGGCGGGGAACGGGACCGCGGCCGCGTTGAGCGGGCTGTACGTGGCCGCGTTCGCCGGATCGCATCCGCTGGCGAGAAGGGTCGGGGCGTGGCCGTCCGTCCTGGGCGTCGCCGGTGGGGTCGCCGCCGCCTCGTGGGTGCTCGCCGATCGGCGCGGGGCGTAGGGGGCCCGGTTCGCGCTGATGGGCGGCGGCGCGGAGGGGCGCGGGAACGGTGCGGGCGATCTGCTGGGGAGGCTCGCGCCGGTCACCGCCCGGACACCGGGCTACAGCGCGGCCGCCAAGGGCCACCACACGATCACGGCGTACTCGGTGGGCGCCGCCTTCCGGGACCGCGGCACCGCGGGCGCGTCACTGCGCCATTGGAGGTGACCGAAGGACAGTCCTTGGGCCGTGTGGATCAATCGCGGTGCCTTCCTCAGCCATTTTCATGACTTTCTCTCTTAAATCTGAACTGACAGTCGACATCCGACTGCGCTTCATGTGGAGGAATCATGCAGATCGCGAAGAAGGTGGCCTTCCTGGCCGCGACCGCCGGCAGCCTGGCGCTCCTCGGGACCGGCACCGCGGCCGCCCATGGCATGGACCACGAGGCTCCGACTCCCCCCGTCAGCGTCCAGTCGTGCAGCCTCACCACCGGCAACATCACCCTCACCAACGGGGACGTCACCACCGGGAACGTCGAGGAGAACTCCCCGGTCGCCAACAACACCATCGTCATCAGCGTCAGCTGCTTCAACACCACCACCGATGACGACTGAGGCGGTTTAAGGGCCTGAAAAGCTGGGAGTCTCCGGGCGACATGTCGCCCGGAGACTCCCAGCGCGCGGCGCGTCGCCGGGGGCGGCGTCAGGCCGAGGCGGACGTCAGGAGGTCCAGCTCGGGCTTGGTGAGCCGGAGGTCGGCGGAGGCCAGCAGGGCCGGGAGCTGGGCGGGGACGCGGGCGCTGGCGACGGGGGCCACGACGGTCGGCTGGGCGGCGAGCCAGGCCAGGGCGACGGTGGCGTGGTCGGCGTCGTGGTTGGCGGCCACGTCGTCGAGGGCGGCGAGGACCTTCTGGCCGCGCTCGGTCTCCAGGTGCTGGGCGGCGCCCGTGGAGCGGGCGCTGTCGACCGTGGCGCCGGGGCGGTACTTGCCGGTGAGGAAGCCGGACGCGAGGGCGTAGTACGGGAGCGTCGCCAGGCCGTGGCGGGCGGCCACGTCGGCCAGGTCGCCTTCGAAGGTGTCGCGCGAGACCAGGTTGTAGTGGGGCTGGAGGGCGACGTAGCGGGCCAGGTTCTCCTGGGCGGAGAAGGCCAGGGAGGCGTCGAGGCGCTCGGCGGTGATGTTGGAGGCGGCGATCTCGCGGACCTTGCCCGCCTTCACCAGCTCGTCCAGGGTGGAGATGATCTCCTCCACCGGCACCGACGTGTCGTCGTAGTGGGTGTAGTAGAGGTCGATGTAGTCGGTGCCCAGGCGCTGGAGGGATTCGTCCACGCCGGCCTTGATGGCGGAGGAGGAGAGCCCGCGGGGCTCCGGAACGCCGGCGCCGACCTTGGTGGCGAGGACGATGTCGTCGCGGTTGCCGCGGGAGGCGAACCACTTGCCGAGGATCGTCTCGGACTCGCCGCCCTGGTTGCCGGGGGCCCAGGCGGAGTAGACGTCGGCGGTGTCGACGAAGTTGCCGCCCGCCGCCACGTAGGCGTCGAGCACCTCGAAGGACTCGGCCTCGTCGGCCGTCCAGCCGAAGACATTGCCGCCCAGGGAGAGCGGGAAGACGGACAGATTGCCGATGGTCTTGCGGGTCTCAGTCATGCGGTTCTTCAACGCCCGTGGTGGAGGGGATTATTCCGCCGCTGTCCACGATGCCCGCGGATGACAGAAACCGGCGGCCCTGGCGTCAAGGGGGGAGAGAGCGCCAGAGCCGCCGGAGCGAGGGGCCGCCGGAGGCGACGGCCGGATCAGGGGGTCACGGGTTCAGCCCGTGGTCGCGCAGCCAGGGCATCGGGTCGATCGGCGAGCCGCCGCCCGGCCGCACCTCCAGGTGGAGGTGGGGTCCGGTCACGTTACCCGTGGCGCCGACGCGGCCGATGGTCTCACCCGAGGACACCTTGCCCGAGGTGACGACCATGGACGACAGGTGGCAGTACCAGATCTCGGTGCCGTCATCGAGCTTGAGCACGATGCGGTAGCCGTACGAACCGGCCCAGCCCGCCTGGGTGATGGTGCCGCCGCCCACCGCCTTGACCGGGGTGCCGGTCGGGGCGGCGAAGTCCTGGCCGGTGTGGTCGGCAGACCACAGGTCGCCGGCCTGGCCGAAGCCCGCGGTCAGGGTGTACGAGGCGACGGGGAGGGTGAGCCCGAGGGACGTGGACGTCTTGGCGGGGCGGTCGGCGGCGGCCTTGGCCGCGGCCTCCTTCTCGGCCTCCGCCTTCTCCTTCGCCTCGGCGGCCTTCTTCTTGGCGGCGGCCTCGGCCTTCTTCTGCTCGGCCAGGTCGCGGGCCTTGGCGGCGGCCTTGGCCGCGTCGTCGGCGGCGGCCTTGGCGGCGGCCCGCGCGGCGGCCTCGCGCCGGTCGTCGTCCGCGGCGGTCTGCTGGCTCTCGGCCTGCCGCAGGATGCGGGTGCGCAGCGCCTCGCCCGAGTCGGTGGCGCTGGTGGTGAGGGTGGCCGCGGCGGGCTGGGAGGAGCCCTGGTCGTCCGCCATCAGGGAGCCGATGCCGGGCAGGTCCTCGGCGGCGGGCAGTTGGGCCTTGACCTCGTCGGCGACGTGGGCGAGGTCCGGCATGGAGATCGGTACGGCGGGCCGGTCCTTGGCGCTCGCCATGCCGCCCGCGCCGACCGCCGCGATGACGCCGACGCCGAGGACGGCGCCGCTGCGGGCCATGGTCCCGCCGCGCTGCTTGACGACGCGGTGCTTGCCGCGCAGCGGGGCGATGGATTCCTCCGTCGGGTTCCACTCGTCCCAGACGGCTTCTTTGGCGCCGGAGGGATCATCCCCTTCGGCGCCGAGGCCGATCGCGGGCCGGGCGCCGGCTCCGGCGTCGAAGCCGACTCCGTACGCGGTCGCGGTGCCGATGCCGGTACCGGACGATCGGTACGGGGCTTCGTCCAGTACGGACCTGTTGGACGCCACCGGGGCGCACTCCTTTCCTTCCCTCTCGCCTACCGGGTTAGCTGACGGGTTCGGAGCAGGAAGGTCTCCTACGGGTCAGGTCGACCCGATTCACCCCAAGGTGGTGGTTCCCCGGTTCCCTGGTGCTGCGGCTGCTACCGCCGTGGTGCGTGGTGCTGCTGGTGGTGCTGTCACTGCACGTACGGGATTCGGCGACGGCGCACGGTGCCGCCTCTGCGACGGCTGTGTCGACCGCGCTGCGTTATCGAACGTTAATAGAGAGCGCGACATGATTCCAAGCTCTTCTGAAGAATCCGCGCAGCTTTGGGATGAACTTAGTAAGCATCGGGGGACAAGTGGGGGCGTATCACCCCGGTTGAAAAGGGATGGTAAAAACCTCCGGAGAGCTGATCGTGCGTCAATCGTTATGCGTACGCGTTACCGTCGACTACGGTCCGTGTCCGTAGCGGGCGCCGTCGTTCCGTTCGGTCCGGGCGGGACCGTTCCGTTCGGTCCGGGCGGGCGCCGGAGCGCGAGGAGGGCCATGTCGTCCGAGGTCTCCCCGCCCGTGTGCCGCGCGACGTCCTCCACCAGCGCGTCGAGCAGCCCGCCCGGCCCGGGGAAGCGGCGGCCGCGCAGCCGCTCCTCGGGGACGTAGAACGCGCCGTGCCGGTCGCGGGCCTCGGTCACCCCGTCCGTGAACAGCAGCAGCGTCGCGTCCTCGGGGAACCGCAGCTCCGTCACCCGGTCCGGCCACGCGCCCAGTTCACCCATCCCCAGCGGCAGCGCGGCCGTCTCCGGCTCCAGGGGTCGCACCTCGCCGTCGCCGGGCAGCAGCAGCGGCGGGGGGTGGCCGCGATTGATGAGGCGGAGGGTGGAGTCGCCGCGCGGGATCTCGCCGAGGACCGCGGTGGTGAACCCCTCGAACGACTCCAGCTCGGCCCGCTGCCGGGCGCCCTCGCGCCGCAGTGCCCGCTCCAGCCGTCCCGCCAGCCCCTCCAGCGTCGTCTCCTGCTCGGCCGCCTCCCGGAAGGCGCCGATGAGGACCGCGACGACCTCCACGGCCTGCAGCCCCTTGCCGCGCACGTCCCCGACGATCAGCCGTACACCGTGCGGGGTGTCCTGCACCGCGTACAGGTCGCCGCCGATCGCCGCGTACCGCTCGGCCGCCACATAGCGCGCCGCGACGTCCAGCCCGGCGATGCGGGCGGGCGGTACGGGCAGCACGGCCCGCTGCGCCGCCTCCGCGATGCCGCGCGCCGAGGCCAGCCGACGGTCGCCGCGGCGGACGACGCGGTTGATCACGAGCGCGAGCAGGGCGACGGTGGCCACCGTGGCGATCTCGGTCGCGGCCTGGGCCGGGTCCTTCACGCCGTGCAGCTCCGCCAGCAGACATACGGCGATGAGGGCGAGGGCCGTGGTGGCGACGGTCTGCCGCAGCGGGAAGAGGGAGGCGGCGACGAGCGGGGCCGCGGCGAAGAAGGGGGAGGCGGTGTACGGGGCCGGGGCGGCGAGGTCGAAGGCGACGCCGCCGAGCAGGAGGATGGCGGGGGTCCAGCGGATCGGCCTGCGCCCCGCCGAGGCCTCGACGGCCTCCTCGGCGGTGACGAGCCCGGCGGCCGCGCCCCGGGACTCGGCGGCGGGCGTACGGGCGGCCGTACGGAGGGGCGTACGGGCGGGCCTACGGGCGCCCGTACGAGCCCTGCTCCCTCGCACCCGCGCCACCGGCTTCTCCCGCCGTCCCTGGACCATGACCCCGCCACCAGGCTCCCGGGCGCCGGGGCGCGGTGCGAGCCGATGGCGGCCATGCGGGTGGGCCGGAAGCGCCGTGCGGGACCGTGGGCGCCCGGACGCCGAGCGGCCCCGGATGGCAGGCATCCGGGGCCGCAGGGGTGAGCCGTGGCATCCGCCAGGGCTTGGTGAGCGTCAGCCGCCGTTGCCGAGGGCGATATTGGTGCACTTGCTGCCACCGGTGATGTCACCCGAGCCGGCGAGACCGCCGACATTGGTGATGAGGCCGGTGGAGGTGTCGCACTTGTTGGACTGCACGGCTGCGGTGCCGTTGGTGTAGTTGACGCAGTCGCTGGCGAACGAGATGTCACCCGTGGTGGCGCCCACGGCGGTGTTGACGACGGGGCCGATGGCCGTGTCGCACGAGTTGGTCTGGATCGTCCCGAAGGGGTCGAAGCCACCGTAACCGTGGGCGGACGCTCCACCCGCGCTCCCCAGGACCAGGGCGCCTGCCGCCACGGTCAGGACAGCAACCTTCTTTCCGATGTTCACGAGATTTCCTCCAGAAGAGCCGAATCCGCGGAAAACCACACGTTGCGATTCAACGAAAGGACATCCGCGACATCGGGGAGGCGCGCACGTACTTCACCCGATGGGCCCACTGTCGGATCATTCCGGAGTAAGAGTATTCAGAGATCGACGCCGAGGGCACGGGCGTGGCGGTCGGCCGCCAGCTCCGCCGACACCTCGTCGAGGTACACCTCGCACACCAGTCGCCCGTCCCGGGTGAGGTTGTGCTCCAGCTCCCACAGCACGATCTCGTCCCCGCCGGCGAGCAGGAAGGCGTGCTCGTAGAAACGGCACCAGGTGGCGTCGGGGCCGCCGGAGCGGCGGCGCGGCTTGGGGGCCAACGCGATGTCATGGGCGAACGCGGTCGCCAGCAGCCGCTCGGTCTCCTCCCCCGGCCGGTCCGGGTTCTCCGCGCGGCGCAGCACGCGGCGGGCGTGGTCGGCCGAGTCGTCGGCGACATACGCGCGCTGGGCGCCCGGGGGCTCGGCGGCCTGGAGCATCTGGTCCGGCAGCCACAGCGGTAACCCGTCCAGCTCCTCCCAGCGGGCACCGCCGATGCACCGGTGGACGCGGCGCTCGGCGAGCTCCAGGGCGTCCTCGCCCGCGTACAGCTCGAACAGCGGGCGGTCGTCCGGGCCGGTGTTGTGCTCCAGCTCCCACAGCAGCAGGCTGCTGCCGTCGGGCAGCAGGAAGACATGCCGGTACGTCGTATACCCGCGCGGACCTGACGGCTCGTTGCACTGCCGGCAGGAACGCAGCTCGGACTGGTGCATCAGGGCGCTCCGCGCCCGGCTCAGCACCGCCTCGCCGATCTCGAAGCCGTTCTGCGCACGGGCCAACAGCCCATCCATCAGCTCGGCGGGGGTTCCCCCCGCTCCTGAGTGCCCCACGTCTCTCCTCCCGCCCCCGGGTGACTCCCTCGCGCACTTAGCGTAGCGGCGCGAACACGCGCCGCGCCTGTGGTTGCGCGAAGCAGTCGGTCGGACTTGTGCCTCACTCACACCTGCGCCGTGGAGCCAGGATGTATCACTCGTTCGGCGGGCCGAACAATCCGGAATGTCATGTTCCGGATACCCGGCCGCCAACGGAGGGACACCGCCCATGCCCCGCGCCGGGCCGGTTCCGGGCGCCCCGGGTGCGGCGGACCCCTTCCCCGGGAATTCTCCATAAAGGCGCCGCAGCGACCGGCCGCCTGAATGCCTTTCATATGAGGGACGGCGCGCGTATGCCAGACGGGTGAAGTGCGGCGCCCGCCCAGTGCCTTCTCCGATTGCTTTCGTTGAGTGAGGCGTCCGTGAATCCGCGGAAGAACCACACGGAGGATTTAGTGAACATCGGCAAGAAGTCAGCGCTTCTGACCGCCGCAGCCGGCGCCCTGGTCCTGGCGGGCGCCACTGTCGCGAGCGCCCACACCTACGGCGACCCGGGCGGCATTCAGAGCAACGCGTGTGACACCGCCACCAGCGCCATCACCACCGGCGCCGTGACCGGGCCGTCGGGCGACCTCAACGTCGGCGCCGACTGCACCAACTTCAGCAACTACGGTGCGGCCTACCAGGGCAACGACTGCGACACCGCCACCGGCCCGATCACCACCCTGCCCGCGGCGGCGCCCACCGGCGACATCAACATCGGCAGCCACTGCAACAACATCGCGGTCACCCCGTGACGTTGATCTCGACGCTGAACGCCTCGCGGTGTTCCCGTTGAAACGGCGGCCCTGGAAGCACGCTTCCAGGGCCGCCGTCGCATGAATGCACGTCGGTGCTCGATGTGTTTACTGCGCCATTCGGGTACGGCGACAGCGGTTCCCGGGAGCCTCAGCTGGTCGGCGTCGTTCACCAGGTGTTCGCTGATATCGGGGAAAAATCACTTGGAGGCTCTTAGATGCACATGGGAAAAAGAACGGCGCTTCTCGTAGCGGCCATGGGCGCACTGGTCATCGGTAGTGCGGGTGCCGCCGACGCCGCCGAAAGCGGCACCGGCCCATCGACCCTCCCGCTGGGCGGCGGAGTCCAGCAGAATCGCTGTGACACCAACTCTCTCATCGGCACCATCGAGATCACCGGTGGCGGTGAGGACGTCACCAACGAGACCAATTGTGTCAACTACAGCCAGTCGGGGGTGTCGGAGCAGAAGAACCGCTGCCGGACCCATTCCGTCGTCGGGCCCGTCACGATCGCCCTGTCGCCCGGTTCCGAGGTCACCAACAGGACCAACTGCATCAACGTCAGCGAGTCGGGCGGCGTGACGAAGCAGACCAACGACTGCCGCTCGACCTCCGTGCTCGGCCCCATCACGCTCGGCCCCGGTACCGAGGTCACCAACGAGACCAACTGTCTCAATGTGTCCGGAAACGGGGAGGACCAGAGCAGCGGAACGACAGAGTAGTCGACGGCTGTTTTCTCATCATCGTTCTCGTCGGCCACCTCGGGACGAGATGAGAAACTCTCTTCCGGCCATTCGCGCGGCCCCCGGAATATTTTCACGGGGGTCGCGCATTTTTTATACGGCGACAAGAGGTGAAGATATCCAAACTGCGGCGGACGGGTGAAGCTCCCGGCAATACCGGATCCTCCGGTCTTCGCCTTCGTTGATGAGGTGTCTGCGGAATTTCGCGGAGAATCACCTACGGAGGCACCAAGCAATGAAGATCGGCAAGAAGGCAGCTCTCATGACGGCCGCGGCCGGCGCCATGGTCATCGGCACCGCGGGTGGCGCGAGCGCCTACGGCCTCGGCGGCCTGACCGGTGGCAACAACGGCGTCGCCCAGGCGAACTCGTGTGACAGCGCCACCAGCGCCATCATCACCGGCGCCGTGACCTCGCCGTCGGGTCCCCTGGATGTCGCCTCCGACTGCCTCAACTTCACCAACGGCGGGGCGGCCTACCAGGGCAACGACTGCGACACCGCCACCGGCCCGATCACCACCGCCGCGGCGCTGGCCCCGACCGACGACATCGACCTGGGCAGCCACTGCACCAACGTCGCGCTCGCCGACCCGCCCACGGTCGTGGTGAACAAGGTCGAGAAGAAGGAAAAGCACCACAAGAGCGTGAAGAAGGAAAAGAAGGCCAAGAAGAAGCACGCCAAGAAGAAGGCGCACGGCCACCACTGAGACGGTCGCTCTCACTGAGTCGGCACCGCACCGACGCGGCCCCGGAAGCAGTATTCGCTTCCGGGGCCGCGGCCTTATTGCCGGGACGCGGGCAGCATTACCCGGAGCAGCCCGCGAGCGCCGGTACGCAGTTGTTGGGGTTGTTGCCGGTCACATTCGTCGCCATCAGCGACACCGAACCGCCGTCGGAGAAGATACCGCCGCCCTGGCCGCCATTGGCCGTATTGCCGCTGATGTTCGCACCGACGATCTGAGTGCTCCCCGCGTGGCTGAAGACCCCTCCACCATTCAGGGTGGCGATGTTTTCGGATACCACGGTGGACTGCAATCGCAACGCGCTGCCGAAGTTCGCGATACCGGCGCCGTCACTCCCCGCCGTATTCCCGAGGATGCGTCCGCCGTTGAAGGTCATATCCCCGGCGGACGTCCAGATGCCGCCGCCCTCGAAATCGTTCGCGTGGTTGGTCTCCAGCGTCACGGCGCCCAGGACGGCATTCCCGAAGTTCGCGATGGCGCCGCCGGTGCTCTCGGCGGTGTTGTCGGAGAACGTGGTGCTGTTGGCGTTCAGCGTGGCCCCCGTACCGACGTGCACGCCGCCGCCGTCGCCCGCGGTGTTGCCCGAGATACGGCTCACGGAGAAGGTGGCCGTGGCGCCCGGGGCGACCTGGACGCCGCCGCCGAGGCCGCTCGCGGTGCTCGTGGTGACCGCGCTCTGGTTCAGGGTCAGGGCGCCCGCGTCGAGGACCCCGGCCCCGTCCACCGCCCGGCCGCCCGAGAGGGTCACCCCGCTGACGGTGAGGCGTCCGCCCGGCGCGACCTCCGCGATGCGGAAGTCCGGTGCCGAGGCGCTGCGTCTGATCGTCGCGCCGGTGCCGGAGATGGTCACGTTCCCCGTGATGACCGGGAGCCCGTCGGCGCCGTTGGCGCCCGTCGCCGCCACCGAGGTGAGCGTGTACACGCACCCGGTGGCCAGGGTGACGGTGCCGCCCGAGACCGCCGCCTGGCCCACCGCGGTGACCAGCGCCGCCGCGTCCCCGCAGGGCACGGCGACCTGGGGCGAACCCTCACCGCCCGCCCTGGTGCCCCCTCCCTCGGCCGACGCCGGTGCGGAAGCGCCCCACGCCACAAGCGCCAGCACCATGACGGGGAGGGTTCCGCGGAGGGTAGTCACGAGTCGCACGAGGATCTCCTTACGCGTTTTCCTGGGGGAGCTTCCCTTGGGAGCAGCAGGCTTCAGCCTGTGCGGCCAGGAGGCGTTCGGCATCCGCTCGGGCGCCGGGCGTGTGACCGCCGTTCGGCGGCGTACGGGGCACACCTCGCCAGCGAGGCCCCCGGAAAACGACGAAACCGCAGGTCAGCGATGCTGCCTGCGGTTTCCCACGTGGGTCATCAGGGGCTCGAACCCTGAACCAATGGATTAAAAGTCCACTGCTCTGCCAATTGAGCTAATGACCCGCACCCCCGCAGCATAGCCCGGCCACGGGGTCCGCCCCGAGACAATATCCCCCCGGGTCGAAAGGCCGTGCAACCGCGGGGGGTTGCACGGCCCTCATCGGCGTCGGTCAGCCGTTGCGCTTCCAGCGCGGCTTGTCCGTACGGCGGTCGTGGGAGCGGCCGGCGGCGTTGCCGCCGCGGTGGTCGTCACGGCGCGCCGGGCGGTCGTCGCGGCGGTCCCGGTTGAAGGGACGGTCGCCGCCGCGGTGGTTGTGGTCGCGGCGCTCGAAGGAGCGGCCACCCGAGGGGCGGTCGTCACGGCGGTCGCGGTTGAAGCCGCCACGGTCGTCACGGCGCTCGAACGAGCGGCCGCCACGGTCGTTGTCCCGGCGGTCCCGGTTGAAGCCACCCCGGTCGTCCCGGCGGTCCCGGCCACCCGACGGGCGGTCGTCACGACGGTCACGGTTGAAGCCACCACGGTCGTCACGGCGCTCGAACGAGCGGCCGCCACGGTCGTTGTCCCGGCGGTCGCGGCTGAAGCCACCCCGGTCGTCCCGGCGGTCACGGCCACCCGACGGGCGGTCGTCACGACGGTCGAAGGAACGGCCACCACGGTCGTCACGACGGTCCCGGCTGAAGCCGCCACGGTCGTTGTCCCGGCGGTCCCGGCGGTCGAAGTTGCCCCGCTCGTCCCGGCGCTCCCCGGCCGGGGCCGTGGACTCGGCCGAACGCTGCGCGGGCACGAACGGCACGGCGTCCCCGGCGGTCTCGCCCGCCGCCGCGCCCGGCGCCTCGGCACCGGCCGTGGCCTCGGCGGCCGGGGTGAAGGTCTCGCCGCGCTCGCGCGCCGCGCGGGCCGCCAGCCGGTCGGCCTCCTCGCGCAGCTCGGTCGCGCGCCGCTGGGCCTTCTCCAGCTCCCGGGTGAGGTCCTGCGCCTCGCGCTCGGCCTGCTTGGCGGAGTTCGCGGCGGCCTCGGCCTGCACCTCGGTGAGCGAACGGGCTCCGGTGATCCGGGCCACGTCCTCGTCGAAGACGCCCGCGCCGCCGACGATGTGACGGGAGGCGTCGACGCCCGCGTCCTCCATCAGCCGGAAGATCTGCCGCCGCTGGTGCGGCAGGGCCAGGGACACGACGGTGCCGCTCTTGCCCGCCCGCGCCGTACGGCCGGAGCGGTGCAGGTAGTCCTTGTGGTCACCGGCCGGGTCGACGTTGAGCACCAGGTCGATGCCGTCGACGTGGATGCCGCGGGCGGCGACGTCGGTGGCGACGAGCACGTTGACGTACCCGTCCTTGAAGTCGGCCAGGGTCCGGGTGCGGGCGCCCTGCGTCATGCCGCCGTGCAGCGCGTCGGCGCGCACCCCGGCGTCGCACAGCTGCTCGGCGACCCGGTCGCAGCCCAGCTGGGTGCGGACGAAGATGATCGTGCGGCCCTTGCGCGCCGCGATGGCGGCGGTGACCGGGGCCTTGTCCTTCGGCTTCACCACGAGCACGTGGTGGGTCATCGTGGTGACCGCGCCCTGCGCCGAGTCGACCTCGTGGGTGACCGGGTCGACCAGGTAGCGCTTGACCAGGCTGTCGATCTCGTTCTCCAGCGTCGCGGAGAACAGCAGCCGCTGGCCGCCCTTGGGGACCAGGTCCAGAATCTCGGTGACCTCGGGCAGGAAGCCCATGTCGGCCATCTGGTCGGCCTCGTCGAGGACGGCGACCTGGACCTTGTCGAGGGACGCGGCGCCGCGGTCGATGATGTCGCGCAGCCGGCCCGGGGTGGCGACCAGGATGTCCACGCCCCGCTCCAGGGCGTAGATCTGATTGCCCATCGAGGTGCCGCCGCAGACGACCTTGAGCTTGAGGCCGAGGACGTCGCCGTACGGCTGCAGCGCGTCGCTCACCTGCATGGCCAGCTCGCGGGTCGGGGTGAGGATGAGGCCCCGGGGACGCTTCTTCTCGGTGTGGCCGCCGGCCAGCGTGGTCAGCAGCGGCAGGCCGAAGGAGAGGGTCTTGCCGGAGCCGGTGCGGCCGCGGCCGAGGATGTCCTTCCCGGCCATGGCGTCGGGAATGGTCGCGGCCTGGATCGGGAAGGGCGTGGTGACGCCGTTCTGCGCGAGCTTGCGGACGATCTGCTCGGGGAGGCCGAGGTCAGCGAAGGTGATGTCGGGGCCCTTGGAGGTCTCGGGAGCGCTCTGTTCGGCGGCAGCGGTGTCATCGCCGTCATCGGTGGAGACGTCGGCGCCGGCGGCGCGCTCGGTGGCGGGGGCGGACTCGGCGCGCTCGACCGGCTGGGGCTGCTCGACCTGGGGCTGCTCGACCGGCTGGGACTGGTCGCCGTGGTCGCCCTGCTCGTCGACGGCGGGCATGACGGCGTGATCAGTGGAAACGGACATGCGAAATGCGAAACCTTCCGGAGTCTCGGCACGCGCCCAAACTCCGTGTTGTCGCAAACGACCGCCTCTATGCGGTCAGCCACGGGATGGCAAGGAACGCGCCTCGCGGCGCACTTCGATGAGGCGCCGGGCAAATGGGATCAAACGATCTACCACCATACGCACCCCCACCCCACAAGAGCAAATGCGCTGGGCCAATCGGCTGTCCCTGCCCCCGTGTCCCGTGTCACACCCCGCCCCGCACCGGCCGTTCGCCCCCGTTACTCCTCGGACTCCTCGGGCTCCGAAGCGGGCGCGGAGGCCGGTTCCGACGGGGTGGGCTTGGGGTCGGACGCGCTCGGCGGCGGGCTCGACGGGCGCGGCTCCGGGGCGGCCTCGGAGGGCGCGGGCTGACCCGGCTCCGGCGGCAGGGAGGGCGCCGGACGGTGCGCCTGGGAGCCGCCGCCCTTCCCGGCCGACGGCGTGGGCTCCGCCCCGGGCTCCGCGACGGCGGACGCCGACGGCGAACGGCGCTCGCCGCCCTTGCGCTTGTGGCCCTTGGCGTCCCTCGGCGCCACCGTGTACGTATGCCCCCGGCCGTCCGTACGCACCACCACGCCGCCGCCGGGCTCCGCCGCCCCGCCGCCCTTGCCGGAGCCGCCCCGGTGCCGGTCCGGCTTACCGGAGTCGTCGGAGATGCTCATGCAGCCGCCCAGGGCCAGGGCCCCGGCCACCAGGGTCACCACCACGGCGCTCCGCGCCGAGACGCGGGGGCCGCGCGAGGCGCGGGGCGCGTCGGTCCGGGGGGAACGGTCGGTGCGTGGAGCGGGGGTTCCAGACATGCGTGGGACACCTCCAGGCCGCAGGGCTGTGACGCAGTGCCCAACTGGCCCCGCCCCCCTTAGGACACGCGTGCGGCGTAACCCGTGCGTCGCGCACGGGTTCCCCTCACCCGTAGCCGAGGGCGTGCAGCCGCTCGTCGTCGATGCCGAAGTGGTGCGCGATCTCGTGGACCACGGTCACCTCGGTCTCCTGGACGACGTCCTCCCGGGTCTCGCTCATGCGCAGCGTCGGCCCCCGGTAGACGGTGATCCGGTCGGGCAGGACGCCCGCGTACCACTCGCCGCGGTCGGTGAGCGGCGTCCCCTCGTAGAGCCCCAGCAGCTCGGGGTCGTGGGACGGCGGCTCGTCCTCCACGAACACCGCGACGTTGTCCATCAGCCGTGTCAGCTCCGGCGGGATCCGGTCCAGCGCCTCGGCGACCAGTTCCTCGAACTCCTCGCGCGTCATCTCCAGCACGTGGCCATTGTCGAACAGCCGAGCCCGGAACGGGACGGTCCGCGCCCGGGAGTGGTGGCGGTGGCCGCCGGGAGTGGTGGCGGTGGCCGCCGGGAGTGGTGGCGGCGGCCGCCGGGAGTGGTGGCGGCGGCCGCCGGGAATGGCGGTGGCCGCCGGGAATGGCGGTGGCCGCCGGGAATGGCGGTGGCCGCCGGGAATGGCGGTGGCCGCCGGGAATGGCGGGTCGTACGGCCGGGCATACGGGACCAATGGCCCGCGACCCGCTCCCCCTCGCCTCCGCCGCCGAGCGGCCACGGCCGGCCGTCCGCGCGTCGGGCTGGCCGCGGTGACCGTGCTCGGGGCCTGGATGGGGCTGCTGGTCGTCGGGAGCGTCCACGCCTCGGTGGGCCCGATGGACACCCGGATGGCGCTCAGGCCGTCCCTCACCGGCGGCACCAAGATCAACGTGTCGCCGCTCGGCGCCCTCGAACTCCGCAGCCACCACGCCCCGCTCCGCCTCGACGTCGACGTGGACCGGCTCGACCCCATCCGGTCCGCGGCGCTGGTCGACCACCCCGAGCGGCTGTCCGGGCTGCAGGAGGAGGTGGCGGGCGACGTCGTCCGCGGCACCCGGGACCTGGCGGTGCGCTCCTGCGCGGCCGTCGTCTTCGGCGCCACCGCGCTGGGCCTGGCCGTCTACCGCCGCCCGCGCCGGGCGCTGGCCGCGGGCGGCCTCGCGCTCGGGCTGCTGGCCGCCTCCGGCGGCGCCGCGTACGCGACGTGGAACCCGAAGTCGGTGCTGGAGCCGCGCTATTCGGGGCTGCTGTCCAGCGCGCCCTCGGTGGTCGGCAACGCGCGCAGCATCGTCACCGACTTCGACGTGTACCAGCGGGAGCTGGCCCGGCTGGTGACCAATGTCACGCGGCTGTACGAGGCGACGTCGACCCTGCCCGCCTACCGGCCCGACCCGACGACGATGCGCGTCCTGCACGTATCGGACATCCACCTCAACCCGGCCGCCTGGCACATCGTCCAGTCGCTGGTCGAGCAGTACAAGATCGACGTGATCGTCGACACGGGCGACACGATGGACCACGGCACCGCCGCCGAGAACGGCTTCCTCGAGCCGGTCTCCGACCTGGGCGCCCCCTATGTATGGGTACGCGGCAATCACGACTCGGCGACGACGCAGCGCCATCTGTCCGGCCGCAAGGGCGTCCACGTCGTCGACGAGGGGCGGACGGTGACCGTCGCGGGCCTGCGGATCGCGGGCGTCGGCGATCCGCAGTTCACCCCGGACCGCTCCGCCGCCGTGGCCGGGGACGCCGCCGAGCACCGGGCGGGCCGGGCGCTGGCCGACGCGATCCGGGCCCGGAAGGCGGCGGGCGCGCCGGTGGACATCGCCGTCGCGCACAATCCGCTCGCCGCCAAGGAGACCGACGGCACGGTCCCGCTCGCCCTCGCCGGTCATGTCCACCACCGCCGGACGCAGGTGCTGCCCGGCGGCACCCG
Source organism: Streptomyces sp. NPDC019937 (assembly GCF_040631655.1). Taxonomy (NCBI): domain Bacteria; kingdom Bacillati; phylum Actinomycetota; class Actinomycetes; order Kitasatosporales; family Streptomycetaceae; genus Streptomyces; species Streptomyces sp. NPDC019937. The sequence goes on along the minus strand of NZ_JBEYAL010000027.1, from coordinate 89,149 downwards.
GCTGATGACGGAGGGCTCGACGGGCGGCAGCGGGCTGCGCGCGGTGGACGACGCCGAGCCCGACACGGTGCAGGCGTCGGTCCTCTACCTGGACCGGGACACCCATCGACTACAGGCCTGGGACGAGATAGATCTGGGCGGGCTCGGGCTGGCCAAGGCCGAGGTCAGCCGCCATCTGCCCGCCGAGAACCGGCCCGGCGCGACCCCGGCGACGACCGCTCCGTAAGCGGTTCGTAAGCGGTTCGTAAACCGTTTTGGCGAACCTCACCGGCATCCCATATGCTTCTCGCGTCCCCGAAAGCGCCGGAAGGCGCCCAGGTGGGCCATCGGCCCTCATCGTCTAGTGGCCCAGGACGCCGCCCTTTCAAGGCGGTAGCACGGGTTCGAATCCCGTTGGGGGCACCCACATCGTTTTGGTGCGAAGGCCGCGTCTCGCTCGTCGAGACGCGGCCTTCGTGCTGTCCCCAGGGATGCGTACGGCGCTCAGCGCGGCAGGGTGAAGCCGACGCCGAACCGCGTCCGAGTGGCCCGCAGCTCGTACGGGGCCAGGACGCCCGGGCCGCACGACGCGGTGCCGATGCCGTGGTGGGCCGCGTCCAGGCCGAGGTGGAGCACCTCGCCCGGGATCAGGTCGGCCGGGTGCCGGGCGGCCTCCAGCTGCCCGGTGGTCCAGCGGCGCGCGGTGAGCGCGAAGGCGGGGCGGCCCTCGATACGCAGCCCGCCGCCGTCCGGGCCGCGCAGCTCGGCCCAGCGGACGTCGCCGCGGCTGCCGTTCTCCTGCGGGAAGACCTACGGCGTCTGGAACGCGTCCACGGTCGTCGCCCAGCGGCCGACGCGCGCCGCGCGCCGGGTGTCGGGGTACGACTCGCCGGGGCCGCCGCCGTACCACTCGATCCAGTCCAGCGGCGCCCGTACGCCCATGGTCAGCCCGAGGCGTGGCAGCGGGCAGGGCCACTCGCCGTCCGGGGCGATGTCGACGGCGAGGTCGATGCAGGGCCAGTGGGAGGGGACAGGCAGCGGCTCCCAGGCGTTGCTCTCTGTCCGCCTCCTACCGCTTCGGCGGCCTCCGCGTGGGCCACGGTGAGGAAGAGCCGGAAGTCCCACGTGCCCGTTGATCATTGTCCGGAACCCTCTCGGCAAAATTCGAGAGATGCCCTGTTCAGGCGGGGATATGAAGCAACGATTCTGACTTAGCAAACAACGCGACACACAACGAAGCGAGTATTGACAGCCACCTCGGGGCGCACTAATGTCCCGCCATCTGATTCGCAAACATAACCAGTGTTCATCTATATGAACGCTCTCGCTGCTCGTGCCTATCCCGAGCCTGATTATCTCCAGCGGTCGCTGATCCGCGGGATGACGGCCGATGCGCTGAAGAGCTGACGGATGCCGTAGAGGCAGCGCCGACCTTTCACCATCTGTCACCTGTCATCCGTCATCCGTCGAACGCTCTGTCCCCACTGATGAGGTCCCGTATGAGACTCACCGGAGTGCTCTTCTTCCCCGTCACGCCCTTCGCCGCGGACGGCACCGTCGACGAGAAGGCCCTCGCCACCCATATCGAGCAGGGCGTCGCCGCCGGTCCCGGCGGGGTGTTCATCGCCTGCGGCACCGGTGAGTTCCACAGCCTGGAGCCCGGCGAGTACGAACGCGTCGTCCGCATCGCCGTCGAGGTCACCGGCGGCCGCGCCCCCGTCTACGCGGGCGCGGGCGGCCCGGTCCCGCTGGCCGCCCAGTTCGCGCGCGCCGCCGAGCGCGCGGGCGCGGACGGGCTGCTCCTGCTCCCCCCGTACCTGGTCACCTTCCCGCCCGAGGGTCTGGTCCGGTACGTCGAACAGGTCACCGCCGCCACCCGGCTGCCCCTGATCGTCTACCAGCGCGGCAACGCCGTCTTCACCCCCGAGACCGCCGCCCGCATCGCCTCCATCCCCGGCGTGACCGGCTTCAAGGACGGCACCGGCGACCTCGACCTGATGCAGCGCATCGTGCTCACCGTGCGCTCCACGGTCGGCGAGGACTTCCAGTTCTTCAACGGCATGCCCACCGCCGAGATGACCGTGCCCGCCTACCGGGCCGTCGGCGTGGACCTCTACTCCTCCGCGGTGTTCTGTTTCGCCCCCGAGGCCTCCCTCGCCTTCCACCGGGCGGTCGGCTCCGGCGACACCGCGACCGCGGAACGGCTGCTGTCCGAGTTCTTCCAGCCCCTGGTCGCCCTGCGGGACAAGGTCCCCGGCTACGCCATCTCTTTGATCAAGGCGGCGGTGCGGCTGCGTGGGCTGGACGTCGGCGGGGTACGACCGCCGCTGGTGGACCCGAGCGAGGAACACCTCGCCGAACTCAAAAAGATCATCGACGCCGGACTCGGACAGGTTTGACCACACATATGCGCATCAAGGACCTGGTGATCACTCCGATCGCCTTCCGCGACCCGCCCCTGCTCAACGCGGACGGCGTCCACGAGCCATGGGCGCTGCGCAGCATCGTGCAACTGGTGACGGAGGACGGGGTGACGGGCCTCGGCGAGACGTTCGGCGACACCCTCCACCTGGACCGGCTCGCGGCGCTGCGCCCCCACCTCGCGGGCCTGAGCGTGTACGCGCTGGGCGAGCTGTACGAGCAGGCGGCGACCCTCTTCGACCACGCGGGCGGCAAGATCTCCTCCTTCGACCTCGGCCGGGTGCACGCGGCCGTCGAGGTCGCCTGCCTGGACGTCCAGGGCAAGCTGGCGGGCCGCCCGGTGAGCGATCTGCTCGGCGGTGCGGTCCGGGAGTCGGTCCCGTACAGCGCGTACCTCTTCTACAAGTGGGCCGGGCACCCGGGCGCGGACGAGGACGAGTGGGGCGCGGCGCTCGACCCCGAGGGCGTCGCGGCGCAGGCCCGCCGCATGATCGACCAGTACGGCTTCGGCTCGATCAAGCTCAAGGGCGGCGTCTTCCCGCCCGACCAGGAGATCGCCGCGATCCACGCCCTCCGCGAGGCGTTCCCCGATCATCCGCTGCGGCTCGACCCGAACACCGCCTGGACGCACGAGACCTCGCTGGAGGTCGCCCGGGCCCTGGACGGCGTCCTCGAATACCTGGAGGACCCCACCGGCGGCATCCCGGGCATGGCGCGGGTCGCCGCCGAGTCCCCGCTCCCGCTGGCCACCAACATGTGCGTGGTCGCCTTCGACCACATCCCGCCGGCCGTCGCGCAGGGCGCGGTGCAGGTCGTCCTCGGCGACCACCACTACTGGGGCGGGCTCACCCGCACCCGCCACCTGGGCACGATCTGCGACACCTTCGGCCTCGGCATGTCCATGCACTCCAACTCCCACCTGGGCATCAGCCTCGCCGCCATGACCCACCTCGCCGCCGCGACCCCCAACCTGACGTACGCGTGCGACACCCACTACCCCTGGAGCGCCCAGGACGACGTGGTGCGGCCGGGCGCGCTGACCTTCGTGGACGGCGCGATCCCGGTCCCCACCGGCCCGGGCCTCGGCGTCGAGCTGGACGAGGACGTGCTCGCCCGGCTGCACGAGAACTACCTGACCTGCGGGCTGCGCAAGCGCGACGACACGGGATACATGCGGCGCGTGAACCCCGACTTCCAGGCGGGCCTGCCGCGGTGGTGACGGCGACGGCGTATCTGTACCCCTGGGACGTGGTCGGCGACCCGGCCGCCCCCGAGCGGATCGCGGCCCTGGGCGTGGACGCGGTGGCCCTGGCCGCCGCGTACCACTCCGTACGGGCCGCCACCCCCTTCCACCCCGCGCACCGCGTGGTCGAGGCGCACCACGCCGCGCTGTACCTCCCCGTCAGGGGCGAGGCGTGGGCCGGGTCCCGCCTGGCCCCGGCCACCCCGCCCTGGATGCCGACCCCCGACTCCTTCCGGGAGGCCCGCGACGCGCTGCGCGCCGTGGGCCTCCCGGTCCACGCCTGGACGGTCCTCACCCACAACACCCGCCTCGGCCGCGCCCACCCCGACCTCGCCGTACGCAACGCCTTCGGCGACCCGTACCCGTACGCCCTGTGCCCCTCGTCCGCCGAGGTCAGGGCGTACTGCACCACGCTGGTGCGGGAGGTCCTGACCGTGGGCGAACCGGACGGCCTGGTCCTGGAGGCGTGCGGCCCGCTGGGCCTGGGGCACGGCGGCCACCACGAGAAGACCGAGGGCGCGGACTGGGACGCTTCCGTGGACCGCCTCCTGTCGTGGTGCTTCTGCGGGTCCTGCCTGGCCCGCTACGAGGCGGCCGGCCTCGACCCCCGCCACCTGCGCCACCAGGTCATGGATGCCGTAGACGGGAGTGCCCCGCTCTCCCCCGCCCTGCTGTCGACCCTGCGGGAGATCCGCACCACCCTCACCGCTGACCTGCGCCGCGAGGTGCTGGCGGCCGCCTCCGGCCCCCTCCCCTTGACCCTGCACGCGAGCGCGGACCCCTGGGCCACGGGCCCCTTCGCGACGATCGCCGACGCCCCCGCCCTGCCCGTGACCACCCTGGTCGCCTCCGCCTGGACCAGCGCCGGCCAGGGCGCCGCCAACCTCACCGCCCTGCGCCCCCTGGCCGCCCCGGACACCCGCCTCGCCGCCTACGTCCCGGCCCTCCCACCCCGCCCGGCGGACCCGTCGGCACTGGCCGCCGAATGGACCACCTGCCTGGCCGCGGGCGCGGACGAGCTGCACCTCTACCACGCGGGCCTCGCCTCCCCAGCCCGCCTGAGCGCCATCCGCACCGCCATCCGCACCGCCCTCCGCGCGGTCCTCGGCACGGCCCCCGGCACGGCCCTCGGCGCGGTCAGGACAGGGCCTGAGGTCTGATACGCTGATCCAGCGACATCGACGCGGGGGAAAGCAAAAATCTCCGCCGAGAAGATCGCAGGCAGTACGACCCCCTCAGCGGAAACCCGTTAGGCCCGTACGCCGCCCTGTGCGAGACTCGTTCTCGTACACACGCAAGGTCCTGTGGAGCAGTTTGGAGTGCTCGCCACCCTGTCAAGGTGGAGGCCGCGGGTTCAAATCCCGTCAGGACCGCTGCGGCTGGGTAGCTCAGTTGGTACGAGCGTCCGCCTGAAAAGCGGAAGGTCGCCGGTTCGACCCCGGCCCCAGCCACCGCCGAAAGCCCCCTCCCGGTTCGCCCGGAGGGGGCTTCTTCGTGGCCGGTGACGCCTACGGCTGACGCTGGTCATTCATGGCGGCACGTCCGGTCCAGGGATCGCGTTGTTGCGCGAAGCTGGGCGCGTGCTGCGGGCAGGCGTAGATCGGTGGGCCACCGACGCTGCCTCCATGCTCCATCGCCACGAGGATCGGTTCGTCGGTCGGTAGCTGGCAGCGGTAGCAGAGTTGGCGACCGCCTGGGACGGGGCCCAGGACGTCGCGGACCGCCTGTGCCAACGCATCGTGCAGCCGTACGGCATCGGTCAGGCGCCGATCCTGGGTGAGGGGCACCCGCCAGTAGGTACTGTGTCCGGTGATCCAGTGCGCGGGCGGCACGCCCAGCAGGGTGGTTTCGTCGGCCAGCGCGGTGAGGACCCGTACTTGGCGCAGGTGCCAGCTCCTCGCGCTGCCCGTCTCGATCAGCCAGTACAAGGTGCCGTACCCGTCGTCCTGAATGACGGCACCGGAAGCCTCGCCGAGCACCTCCAGGGCCCGGTTGCCCACGGCGGCGGTCGCACGCACGGCGTCCCACCAGCGGCCTACCGGTAACGCCTCAACATCGGCATCGTTCGGCGGGGTCCACGACAAGGCTCTGGTCGTCACGCGGTCTCTCCTGCGGTCTGCGCGGAGCGGCGCTGACCACTGCCCTTGCGGGCATGAGGCCAGCGGCGCCATCGTGCGGCTCACGCTAGGTATGCGCGCGACCACAACCCAGTGACGCGGTGCACCAGACATTGGGGCAATAGGGATCGGCTAGGACGTCACGTCCCAGTCAGAGCGCGGGCTCGACTCCGAGCCGGGCGGCCAGTCCGCGGAGCCGGGTGTTGCGCCGTTTCTCCTCCTCGCGCATCTCCAGGACAGTGGCCCTCGCGAGGGTCTGGTACCGGATCCACTCGGGCTGATCGGCTTCCACCTCCAGCAGCGTCTCCAGCGCGCCCTCGTTGTCACCGGTCTGGTACTGCGCCTGGGCCACGTCCAGCCGGTGAGCCGCCAGATGCACAGGGCGCTTGATCAACTCGTGCCGCACATCCTGCGATGCCTCCAGCGCCCTCGCCGGGTCCGGGTCGGTCCCCGCCATGGCGACGTTGACGATCTGCGTCTTCACGTCGACCTGAGAGAACGCCGTCCCGTACGCACGCACCGGGCCGGACCGTACGGCCGCAGCCTCGGCGAGGTTGAGGAACTGATCGGCGTCATCCTTGCGATCCCGGCGCGCGGCGGGCGTGGCAGCGGCCACGAGCAGATTTCCGTACACCGCGTACTGGGCGTTCGTCCCGCCCCGCATCGACGGCTCCAGGGTGTCCGCCTTCCGCTCGGCGACCGCCTGGGCATCCTCCCAGCGGCCCTGTCGCAGCAGCACCCACGAGAGCGTGGACACACCCATGCCCTCCATCAGCGGATCGGACGCCCGCTGCGCCGCGTGCAGTTGCTTCGCCACAGCTTCGAAAGCCCAGTCGGGGTGACCGGCCTGCGCGGCAAGGCTGGCCGCGAGCTGGTAGGCGAGCGCGAGTTGCTTCCAGACCTGTTCCACGAGTGAACCAGCCGTCTCCCGGGCGACCGCGCGCCCATCGCGCAGGACGAGCGGCAACGAGCCGGCGAGCTTGCTGTAACCGCCCTTCCAGTAGAGCGACGTGGCCGCGCGGACCTGGTCCATCCACACCTCGGCTGAGGGGGGATCCTCATCGAGGCCGTCAGTAGGAACACCGGGCAGCACGCTGATGTCCTGGATGGCGTCGCGAAGGGCGAGCAGGCCGCCGTCGTCGGAGAGTTCCGTGGTCACGGTGGGCTGCCCCAGGAGTCGGTCCAGCTCCGTGTCGAGCGCCCTCGCCAAGGCCCGGAGGGTGGACAGGCGCGCCGACTGCCGGATGTTCTGCTCCAGCTTGCGGATGGTGTCGACGTGTACTCCCGACCGCTCTGCCAGCCCTTCTTGGGTGACATCGCGGTACCGACGGAGCTCACCGAGGCGATCGCCCATGGTCTTGTCACTCATGGTGCACACCCCCACCAGACGGCCTTTCAGCTACGGTACGCCCGGCGAGCGGCGTCGTGAGGTGCCACACACGAAAGTGCATCCTCCGGGACCAGGAGCGAGGCAAGCGGTGTCAACCATCGACAGGTGGTTCGCTCACGCTCGCCGCGCAGGCCAGCTGATCGAGTTGACGCGGAAAAGCGCCTGCTCCTCGAGGCCTGGCCGTTCTAAGCTCGGCCGATGGCCTTGGAATGGAGAAATGTCATCGTTCACTCGGCAGATCCGGCGGCCCTGGGGCAGTGGTGGGCCGAGGCTCTTGGCTGGGTTGTCGTCCACACCTCTGATGTGGAGTTCGCCATCCGCCCGGAGCCGGATCGCTCGCCGGGGGTGGAGTTCGTACTGCTTGATGAGAGCAAGAAGGCCAAGAGCCGGCTGCATCTCGACTTCGTGCCTGATGACCAGGATGCCGAGGTGGCTCGCCTTGAGGCTCTTGGCGCGAAGCGTGTCGACATTGGTCAGGGTGACCAGCCGTGGGTGGTCATGGCAGACCCCGAGGGCAATGAGTTCTGTGTCCTTGGCCAGCGGAGTCAGTGACAGCGGCACAGGCACAGGCCCAGAGGCCCCGATGGAATCGTCCGTCGGGGCCTTTGTCCGTGCGGATGCGCGGCCATGGATCCCGTCGGAGCCGTGCCGGTCAGACGTCGGCGCAGATGGCGAAGACGCTGATGCCCACGTTGTCGGTGTCGGTCTGCCGGCCCCGTCCGATCCAGCCGGTTCCGTCGTCGGTGGGGAAGCTGCCGACGAGGATGGCGGTGTTGCCGCGGGCCTCGGCGCCGCCGCCGAGGACCTTCTTGCCGTCGGGGCAGTACACCGTGCGCCGCTCGAATTTCGGGACGTTCTCGTTGGGCAGTGAGACCAACTCGTATCCCGGCGCTCCCTCGCCGCCGTGGCCACCGGCCTCCTGGCCTCCGCCGCCGTGCGCCGCCCACGCGACGCCTGGCGTCAGGGCCATGGCCAATGCACCGGCGGCGATGACGAGCCTTCCACGCATGTGTCTTCCTTTCGTCGCGGGGCCCTCGACGGGACCGACACCGTGGAAAGGGTGACCAGGCGCGGCGGAAAATACGGCGTGAAGGTATGAAAATGCTACGAACGAGGGAAGGGTGGGGAGTGTACGGGTGCACCGCGGAACCGGATGCCCCCGGGTGCGGCATCTGGGGATGGCGATCCTGGTGCTGCTGCACGCGACGATCACCGCCGTGGAACCGACCCAGCGGCCCGCGTTGATGGCAGCTTGGGGCAGCGAAGCAGCCGAACGAGGCCAGAGGTGTCGAGCAGGTACATCACCGGGTGCGCTTCTCCGCTTGGTGAAGCTGTTCGGCGTCCTCGACGGCGCCCCAGTTCTGCGCACGTTCGAAGTGCCGACTGATGCGCGCTGCCCGTTCCTGCTGCTCGGCGTAGAAGTGAAGCGCGAGATTGACCGCTTCCTTCTTGGTCCTGACCTTGGACAGTGCCATTACCCGTTCCAGTGCGTCATCGTCGATGTCGATCTGGGTCACGGACATGCCGCCCCTCCCACGCGATGTTGGTTACGTACGTAGGAGCATGCGCCGCCGACAAGCACGCACGCATGGGGCACCCGAGACTCACGCGTACGCTCCGGCCCGCGCCGCCGCCGCGGCGGCCTCGGCGGCGCGGTCGGCGGCCGCTTCGTCCAGCGGGAGGCCGCTGGTGAGGAGGCGGTGGTAGAGGGGGGCGGAGACGGCCCGGATGACCTCGTGGGTGTCGGTGCCCTCGGGGGCTTCCCCCCGGTCGATGGCCTGCTGGACACAGGGCGCCCACTCCTCGACCCGGATCTCGTAGAAGCGGTGCAGTGCCTCGGCCGTCTTCGGGTCGCAGGTGGCGGCCGCGATCACCGCCTTGAACAGCGCTCCCTGCCGCGGGTCGGTCAAGGTCCGCCGCACGAGCCGGGCGTTGGCCGTCAGGTCGCCGAGCAGCGAGCCGGTCTCGGTGCGCGGGAGCGACTGCTCGGCCATGTCCGTCAGCAGGTCGGCCACCAGCGCGGTCACGGTGCGCCAGCGGCGGTAGACGGTCGTCTTGCCCACCTCGGCGCGGCGCGCGATGTCCGCGAGGTCGAGGTGGGCGAAGCCCTGCTCGGCCAGGGTGTCCCCGGCCGCCCGCAGGACCGCCGCCCTGACCCTGGCCGTGCGGCCTCCGGGGCGGACCGTCCCCGGATCCGCGTCGGCATCTCGACCATCCGCCATAACGGGACTCCCGTTCCATTAGTCGCTCGGCTCTGCTAGCTTTCAGATTAACGGAACCACAGAACCATTAGAGGGGCTGGTCATGGAATACAGACGGCTGGGCGCATCCGGACTCCAGGTCCCCGTCCTGAGCTTCGGGGCCGGCACCTTCGGTGGCCGGGGGCCGCTGTTCGGTGCCTGGGGCACCACCGACGCGCACGAGGCACGCCGGCTCGTGGACATCTGCCTCGACGCGGGGCTCACGATGTTCGACACCGCCGACGTCTACTCCGACGGCGCGTCCGAGGAGGTGCTGGGCGCGGCGGTCAAGGGCCGCCGGGATCAGGTGATCATCTCCACCAAGACCGGCCTGCCGACGGGCGACGGCCCGGGGGACGCCGGTACGTCCCGATCGCGTCTGATCACCGCGTGCGAGAACGCCCTGCGCCGGCTCGGCACCGACTACATCGACCTGTTCCAGCTGCACGCCTTCGACGCCGGTACGCCCATCGAGGAAGTCCTGTCCACGCTCGACGATCTCGTCCGGGCAGGAAAGATCCGCTACACCGGGATCTCCAACTTCTCCGGCTGGCAGGCGATGAAGTCCCTCGCCCTCGCCGAGGAGCGCGGCCATCAGCGCTATGTGGCGCACCAGGTCTACTACTCCCTCATCGGACGCGACTACGAATGGGAGCTGATGCCCCTCGGGCTCGACCAGGGGCTGGGGGCGCTCGTCTGGAGCCCGCTGGGCTGGGGGCGGCTCACCGGAAAGGTGCGGCGCGGCGCGCCGCTGCCGGCGCACAGCCGACTGCATCAGACGGCCGACTACGGTCCGCCCGTCGACGACGACCACCTCTACGGCATCGTCGACGCCCTCGACGAGATCGCCGAGGAGACCGGCAAGGCCGTACCGCAGATCGCCCTCAACTGGCTGCTGCGGCGGCCGACCGTCTCCTCCGTCATCATCGGCGCCCGCGACGAGGCACAACTCCGCCAGAACCTCGGCGCCATCGGCTGGGAGCTCACGCCCGGCCAGGTGGCGAAGCTCGACGCGGCGAGCGGCAGGACGGCCCCCTACCCGTACTTCCCCTACCAGCGGCAGGAAGGATTCGCCCGGCTCAACCCGCCACTGTGGTGATCGCCCTGGTAAGGGGTGGGGACAGGGGTACGGGCGGGACGGGTGGGTACGGGCCGCACAGGAGTCCGGGGCTGGAAATGGTCGGTCCCGGCGTCCCCTCAACGCTCCGGGAGAGACATGCCAGCACGGCCGTTGACCTTCGTCGTCGGAACCGGGCGGTGCGGTTCCACCGCCCTGTCGGAGGTGCTGCGTCTGCACCCCCACATCCTCAGCCTGAGTGAGCTGATGGCCTCGCTGGAGCCGAGCGCGCTGCCCGAGGGTGCGCTGTCCGGGGAGGAGTTCTGGGAGATCCTGGCGACCCCGCCCGCGTTCGCCAATCGGCTCATCCGGGAGGGCTTCGGGCTGCCGGAGCACACGTATCCCGGCTCGGGAGGCCGGTTCTCGGCGGCCGGGGGCGGGATTCCGGCGGTGGCGATGACGACGCTGCCGCATCTGAGCGACGACCCGGACGCGCTGTTCGACGCGCTGCGGCCCGTGGTGTGCGGGCGGCCCCGGGGGCCGGTCGGGGAGCATCACCGGGCGCTGTTCGACGCGCTGGCCGAGCGGTTCGGCAGCCGGGCGGTGGTGGAGCGGTCCGGCTACTCGCTGCGGCTGGTGCCCCGGCTGCGGGAGGTGTTCCCCGAGGCGCGGTTCGTCCATCTGTACCGGGACGGGGCCGACTGCGCGCTGTCGATGAGCCGCCACCCCGGCTTCCGGATGATCCAGCTGACGCGGGAGGGCGGCGACGTCCCCGGCGAGCTGGCCGCGCTGATGGGCGACGAAAGCGCCGAGGTGGGGCCCCTGTTGACGCGGCCCGTGCCGCTGGCCGCCTTCGGGCGGCTGTGGTCGGACACGGTGATCGAGGGGCTGGGGTACCTCGACGCGCTGCCCGGGGGGCTGGTGCTGCCGCTGGCGTACGAGGCGCTGCTCGACGCACCCGACGCCGAACTCATCCGCCTGGCGGAGCACCTCGGCGTCGAGCCGCTGGACGGATGGCTGGCCGGGGCGCGGGTGCTGCTGGACGGCGGGCGGCGGGGCAGCGCCGAGCGGCTGCCGCCGGAGGAGCTGGCCGCGCTGCGGGAGAGCGTCGCGGCGGGGACGCGGGCGCTGGGGGTGTAGGAGGCGCCGCCCTCGCCGTACGGCCGGTGTCGGCCGCGTCGTACGGCCCCGGCGCCGCACGCCGTACGGCCCCGGGGCGGCCCGGGGCCGTACGGCGGCGGCGTCAGTAGCCCGCCTTGGCGTTGACGCGGCGCGGGTAGTAGCGCTCGTCGCCGCGCCGCTCGTAGTTCTTCCAGCGCGGGGCGTCGCCGGTCGGGTGGTCGCCGAGGATGGTGACCCGCTGGCCCTTGCGGTAGGCGGAGTAGTCGTTGATGGCCAGGTGCTGGGTCGCCCTGTTGTCCCACATGGCCACCGCGCCCGGCTGCCAGCGGTAGCGGCAGTTGAAGGCGGGCTGCTCGGAGTGCTCGAAGAGGAACTGCAGGACCGTGTCGCTCTCGTGCCTGCTGAGCTGCGGGATGTGCGAGGACCACATGCGGGTGACGTACAGCGAGCGGCGCCCGGTCTCCGGGTGGACCCGCACCACCGGGTGCTCGGCCTTCATCTCGCCGACCTCGGGCGCCTTGAGGACGTGCACGGCGGTCAGCCCGTCGAGCATCTCGCGGTACGGCTCGGACAGCGTCTCGTACGCCAGGTACTGGTTGCTCCACATCGTGTCGCCGCCGGACTCCGGGCAGGTGACCAGGTGCAGGATGGAGGCAACCGGCGGGTTGGGGCTGAAGGTGACGTCGATGTGCCACTCATCGGCCTTGCCGCCCTTGTCGGACTCGATCAGCGCCAGCTCCGGATAACCCTCGACCTTCGGCAGGAACGGGTGGACCTCCACCTCGCCGAAGCGCTTGCCGAGGGCGATGTGGGCCTCCGGGGTGAGGTGGGACTGGTCCGGGAAGAAGATCACCAGGTAGCGCAGCAGCAGTTCGCGGATCCGCTCGAAGTCGGCGTCATTGATGGCCGTCAGGTCCATCCCGAAGATCTCCGCGCCGAGGGCGCCGGACACCGGGCGTACGACTGCTTCCTGTTTCTGCATGAACACTGGCCTTTCAGGTCTGGGGGACGCGGTGGGCGCGGGGGTCGGGCAGGACGCCGAGCTGGTGGAGGCGGTCCAGGAACGTCATCGGCCGGGGGCCCAGGCCGGACATGTTGTACGTGACGGTGTGCAGCAGCCGCGGATTGCGTCCGGTGAAGCGGACCGCCCGCCGCCCCACGACCCGGCCGCGCCAGGTCAGGTCGGTGACCATGCGGGCCGCGTTGTCGCTGGTGGTGGCGGCCTGGGCGAGGATCGGCCGCCGTTCCGCCTGGTAGGCGCGGAGGGCGGCGTCCACGGTGGCGGGTGACGGCGCGCCGTCGGCGGCGCCGAAGCGGCCGAGGTGGTCGGCCAGGGAGGCCGCGCAGGTGATCGCGGTGTTCATGCCCTGGGCGGCCATCGGGTGTACGGCGTACGCGGCCTCGCCGACGAAGGCCATCCCGGGGACGGCCAGCCGGGGCGAGAGGAAACGGGACACCGGCAGCATCTGCCTGCTGTCCAGACCGGCGAGCAGCGGCCCGGACAGGGGTTCCAGCGCGGGCACCTCCGCCACCACCCCCTCGGCCCAGGCGGCCAGGGCCGACCGGTCGCGGCCGCCGCGCAGTTCGTCGGGCGCGGTCTGGACGTACAGCCGCACCCGGTCGCCGGGCAGCGCGTACACCAGCCTCAGCCCGCGCGGGCTGAGGTACGCCGAGAAGTCGTCCGGGCGGGGCGCGCCCGCGAGGTCGAACGACACCAGGCGGTGCGGGTAGTCCACGCGCCGGGCGTCGATGCCCGCGGCGCGGCGCAGCCGGGACGAGATGCCGTCCGCGGCGACCGTCAGCGGCGCGCGGACCTCGTACCGCCGCCCGCCCTCGGTGATCGCCACGCCGCCGACCCGGCCCGAGCCGTCGCGCAGGGCCTCCTCGACCAGGGCGCCCCGGCGCACCTCCACGGTCGGGCCGAGCCCCTCGGCCAGCGCGTCCAGGATGGCCAGGTGGTCGTGGGAGAGCAGCCATCGGTCGCCCTCGGGGAGCCTGCCGTAGTCCAGCGCCATCAGCGGCGCCCCGGCCGGGTCGCGGACCACCAGGCGGCCCAGCCGTACCCCGGCCCGCTGCTCCAGCAGCCGCTCGGTGCCCCAGCGGCGCAGCACGCGCAGCGCGCCGGGCTGCAGCACCTCGCCCTTGGCGACCGGGCGCATCCTGGGCTGCTTGTCGACGACGAGGACGCGCAGGCCCAGCGCGCCCAGGGCGTGCGCGGAGGCGAGCCCTCCGGCTCCGGCCCCGCAGACGACGGCGTCGTACCGCGTGCTCTCGCTCATGCGGTGCCCTCCGCCGGCCCGAGGGATGCCGTGCGCAGTTTGGCCAGGGCGCGGAGGGCGAGGCCGGAGGCGATCGTGTCGTCCGCGTAGCGGTAGCAGAAGCGGATGTACTCGTTCACCGGCGATCCGGCCCAGCCGCCGTCCGGCCGCTGGGCGTCCGTCAGATAGCGGGCGGCGGCCGTCACGGGCCGCGATCCGGGGTCGTGGCCCGCGGCGAGCAGCCCGTACAGGGCCCAGGCGGTGTCCTCCACGGTGCCGCCGGCCGCTTCGCCGTCGGTTGGTTCGCCGTCGCCCCAGGAGCCGTCGTCGGCTTGCGTGCGCAGCAGCCACGCGCCCGCCCGTGCGGCCGCCGGATGCGCGGCGCCCACCGTGCGGCACAGCGTCTCCAGCACCACCGCGGTACCCGCCGTACGGCCCCGGTACCACAGGGCCTCGTACGAACCGTCCGCCCGCTGCCGCGAGATGAGCCAGCGCACGGCCTTCACCACGCGCCGGTCGTCGGCGCCCGCGCCGTGGTCCAGCAGCGCGCGGACCGCCTTGGCCGTCATCTGCGGGCAGGGGCCGAACCCGCCCGGCTTGCTGTTCCGCACGGCCAGGCTCCAGGAGCCCGCCGCGTCCTGCATTCGGGTCAGCCAGTCGATGCCGCGCCGTACGTGCGGATCGTCACCGCCGCCGGGGAGGCGCAGCAGCACCGAGCTGATCTCCGCGGTCTCCAGCGCCATGGGCCAGCTGTGGGCGCTGGAGAAGCCCCAGTAGCCGGGCGGGCAGGCGAGGGCGGCGAAGGGGGTGTTCTGCTGGCGCTCGTGGAACATCGCGCGGGTCGGCGTCAGCCGGGGGTCCTGGGCGTACCCCGCCTCCAGGAGGGCGGAGGCGGCGAAGCTCGACCAGGTGACGTCCAGCGGCATCAGCTCCCACCCGCCGTCCGCGCCGGCCGCCGACCGCAGCCACGCGGTGGCGGCGCGCACGATGTCCGGGGCGAGGCCGGAGCGGGTGGTGCCGACGCAGATGAGGCCGGTCAGCCAGGGATCGGTGCTGAACGCCCCGCACCCGCCCTCCCGTTCGTACGCCTCGCGGACGACGGCCAGCGCGGCGGGCCGGGCCAGGGCGTTGAGCCGCCGCCGTACCAGCCCCTGGGTGCGGCGGCGCACCGTGGCCTGGCCGAGCGCCATGCTCGCGAGGATCGGCAGCCGCAGGCTGAGCTGCCGCCGGGCGGGCCCGCGCAGCAGCAGCGCCTCCAGCGGGAGGCGGGGCAGCGCCGACTCGTCCAGCCGGCCCGCGAGGACGTCGAACTGCCGGATCAGCCCCGCCATCACCGGCTCCGGCAGCGCCTCGGGCCCGCCCAGCTCGGCCAGCCGCCGCCGTCCGGCGCGTACGGCGTGGGTGGCGCCGGCCGCGTCGCGCGGGGCGGCCAGGTCGAGCGCGTCGGTGACGACGGCGGTGGTCAGCACCTCGTCGGGCACCCCGCGCATGGCCCATCCGCCGCTGTCGCGCTGCGCCTCGATCAGCCGGTCGACGCCGTGGGCGGTGTCGGGGCCCGTCGCCCGGGCGAGGTGCAGGGCGATGAGGGCGAGGGCGGTGTTCGCCGGGGAGAAGCGGTCCTCCGCCGCGTCGGGAGCGAACACCCCGTCCGGGCGCCGCCGGGCGAAGAGCGCCTCGGCCCCGGCCGTGACGGCGGCGTCGATCCGGCCGGTCAAGGGTGTCGAGGGTGAGGTCACCATGGGCTCGGACGGTCCTTCCGTAGTACGGCGCGAACGGGCTGCGGCGGGTCGTCGGCACCGGGTGAGCGCTCGCGCGGCCCGTCCCCGGGGCGGCCACCGGTGCGCTCCGGGGGCGGCCCGGGGTCCGGGACCGGGTGGAGGTGCCGGGCCGGGCGCGGGACGGTTTCGGGACTCCCCTCCGCCTCCCCGTCGTCCGGCGGGAACTCGTGGCGGGCGCGCAGCCTGGCCTGGGTCAGGAGGCTGAGGGCGAGCAGCGGGACCAGGACCGCCAGGGCCGGGGCCGGGCCCCGGCCACCGGCGAGCACCGCCGCCGCCAGGATGAGGCGTTCGGCGACCAGGACCTCGTGGGCCCGCAGCGCGCGTGCGGGGGTCAGCGGGGCCGCGCCGCGCAGCAGCGGGGCGAAGGCGTGGAAGCCGCAGGCCGCCGCGACGAGCAGGAGGGCTGCGAAGGCGGCCCGGCCGCCGGGGGCGGCGAGCGGTACGCAGGCCGCGGCGGTGACGAGCGCGGCCGCGTACAGCAGCGCGGCGGTGCGTGCCGCGTAGCGGACGCCGCGCAGGACGGGGAGCGTGAGGTAGCCGCCGCTGCGGTCGCCCTCGACGTCGCGGAGGGTGCCGACCAGGTTGGACGCCGTGTCGTGGGCCCAGAACGCGAGGGCGGCCGGCAGGACCGCGGGCCAGCGGGGCTCCGTTCCGGCCGTCATCGCCCCGAAGACGACGGTGAGGGCCGTCAGCGCGCCCCGCACCGCGTTGCCGGACAGCCCGCGGCCCTTGAACACCTTGCTGTACGCGACGATGCCCGCCATGCCCGCCGCGACGAGCAGCAGCGCGGTCCAGGCGGTCAGCGCGGTGACGACGGCGGCCGCCAGCGCGCACAGCATCCCGGAGGCGACGGCCGCGCGGGGGCTCAGCCGCCCGGAGGGGATGGGGCGCTGGGGTTTGCCGATGGCGTCGAGGTCGCGGTCGAAGTAGTCGCCGAGGTAGTGCCCGGCGATCCAGCTCAGGGTGGGTACGGCCCAGGCGGCCCACAGGTGCGCCGCCGGGGGTGAGCCGTCGGCGAGCGCGGCACCGGCCAGGCCGACCAGGCCGGGGTAGGACAGGGTGTACGGCCGCCAGGTCTGCAGGTGCGCCCCGAACCCGGTGGCGAAACGCGCCCCGGGCACGGTCACCGCTCCCGGTCGGCGGAGAAGTCCGCGATGGCGGCGAGCACGGCGGAGCCCTCGGTGGAGGGAAGCTCCGCGAGGCGGCCCTTGGCGCGGGCCACCTCCGCCCGGGTGCGTTCCCGCGCGGCCCGCAGCGCGCCGGTGGAGTCCAGGACGCGGCGTACGGCGTCGTGGGCGTCCCGAGCGGGCAGCGTTCCTCCCAGCGCGGTCCGCAGGGCTTCGCGCTCGGCGGCGTCGGCTCGCTCGTACGCCATGAGGACGGGGAAGGTGGGGCGTCCGTTGGCGGTGTCGCTCAAGCCGGACTTGCCGGTGGCCGCGGTCTCGCTGGTGTACGGCAGCAGGTCGTCGTGCATCTGGAAGGCGAGCCCGAGGTGTTCGGCGTAGCCGGTGAGGGCCCGTTGCCAGGTGGCGTCGCCGCCGCCGAGGAGGGCCCCGGCGTGGCAGGCGCCGCGGAAGAGGGCGCCGGTCTTGAGCGAGATCATCGTGAGGTAGCGGTCGAGCCCGCATCCCACGTCCCCGCACAGCTCGGCCTCCATCGCCTGGCCGCGGCACAGGTCGACCCCGGCGCGGGCCAGGACCCGTACGGCGGTCAGCAGCCGGTCGGCGGGCAGGCCCTGGTCGGCGCATTCGGCGACGGCGGCGAACATGCCCATGATCAGGGCGTCGCCGGTGACGACGGCGTCCGCGACGCCGTACCGGGCCACGACCGTGGGACGGCCGCGGCGCAGCGCGTCGCCGTCGATGACATCGTCGTGGACGAGCGACCCGGCGTGCAGGTACTCCACGCCGAGCGCGGCGGGCAGGCTCTCCTCGTAGCCGCCGCCCACGGCCCTGGCCGACTCCACGAGCAGCAGCGGGCGCAGCAGTTTGCCCGCGGGCAGCAGGGCGTAGCGGGATATGCGGTGGACGCGCTCCCCGTCGGTGGGCCAGCGGGACTCGAGGTCGCGCAGCAGCCGGGCGAGGGTGGGGTGGGCGGCGGAGAGCGGATCCGCGGGGGCGGTGGCGGTGGTGTGCGGGGCGGCGGTCACGGGGTCTCCTCACCGCCGCGGGCCGCCCCTCCGGTGAGCCCGTCCACGCCACCGTGGGCCTGCGGGCCGGTGTGCGCGTCCGCGTCGCGCAGCTTCGCGGCCAGCAGCGCGAACGCGTCGTTCGCCGCGGGCTCGGCGATGGTCACCCGTACGCCCTCGCCCGGCTTGCCGCACACCACCACGCCGTGGTCCGCGCAGAACTGGGTGAAGCGCTCGACGCCGGTCTCCATCGGCAGCCACAGGAAGTTGGCCTGGCTGGGCGTCACCTGCCAGCCCTGTTCGGTCAGGACTCCGTACAGCCGCTCCCGCTCGCGGGCGGTCTCCTCGCACTGGCGCCGGATCGCGGCGGACTCGGCGAGCGCCGCGACCGCCGCGGCTTGGGCGGCCGCGCCGACCCGGTGGAACATCAGGGCGCCGCGCAGCGGCGCGAGGGCGCGCTCATGCCCCACGAGGTAGCCGACGCGCAGGCTGAGCAGGCCGTACGACTTGGAGAAGGTGCGCACCACACACACCCGCTCGTCCTCCCGGTACAGCTCGACGCCGTGGGCGACGGCGGCGGCGTCCGCGTCGGCGAAGTCGATGTATGCCTCGTCGAGCAGCACGGTGACGTGGGAGGGCAGCAGGTCCAGGAAGCGCCGCAGGGCCGCCTCGCCGACGGCGGTGCCGGTGGGGTTGTTGGGGTTGCAGACGATGACCAGGCGCGTCGCGTCGGTGACGGCGGCCGCCATCGCCGGCAGGTCGTGCGTCTCGTCCCGCAGCGGCACCCGCACGGTGCCGGAGGCGGCGTTGGCCGCCATCATCGGGTACGCCTCCCAGGACGGCCAGGCGTGCACGGTGTGGGTGTCCGGCCCGGTGTGGGCGGAGAACAGCAGCTGGAGCAGGGCCCCGGAACCGGGCCCGACGGCGACGTCCCCGGCCGGCACCCCCAGGTGCTCGGCGATCGTCCGGGACAGGCCCATGCCCAGCGCGTCCAGGGTGCGGTGGGCTTCGGCGGCGGTTTCCGATACGGCCCGCAGGACGGCGGGAAGGGGTGGATGGCAGGTCTCGTTC
The DNA here is from genome assembly GCF_040631655.1 of Streptomyces sp. NPDC019937. Classification (NCBI taxonomy): domain Bacteria; kingdom Bacillati; phylum Actinomycetota; class Actinomycetes; order Kitasatosporales; family Streptomycetaceae; genus Streptomyces; species Streptomyces sp. NPDC019937. The sequence goes on along the minus strand of NZ_JBEYAL010000027.1, from coordinate 70,345 downwards.
AGCGACATCTGATGCTGTACGGCGCCCTGTGCGAGCACCGGCTGCATTCTGTTCCAGCCGTCTTTGTCAGACATGTTCCATTCCAATCCGCGGAAATTCTAGGGAAATCCCGCAAGGTTTGGATCGGCAGCGCACCGAATGGTGGGGGGGCGGTCGGTGATGGAGGCGGCGGCGAATACGAAAATAAGCTCGACAGGCCCGGCGAACCGTTGACAGCGGCCGTCACTCGGCCACCTCCCTGAGTGTGGTGGGCTCCTGGACCTACGTCCAATAAGGATCTTCCCGGCATCCATAAACACCTTTTACAGTGTTCATGTGCTCGACATCCATCAGTTAGCGGTCATAGCAGGCGTGGCGCGCGCGGGTTCCTACACCGCCGCCGCCGAATTACTGGGTTACACCCAGCCCGCCGTCAGCTACCGCATGCGCGCGCTGGAACGGACCATCGGTGTCCAGCTCGCGGTCCGGTCGGGGCGCGGGGTGCGGCTGACCCCGGCGGGCCGTCGGCTGGCCCAGCACGCCGAGGCGGTGCTGTCCGCGCTGGGGGCCGTCGAGGACGAGTTCCGTACGTACGCCGCCCACGCGCGTGGCACGGTGCGGGTGTCGGCGATCCACAGCGCCTGTGCCTCGCTGCTGCCCGGCACGGTGGCCCGGTTGCGGTCCGTCCGGCCGGATGTGCAGATCGTCCTGGAGCGGGCCAGCTCCCCGGACGCCTACCGCTCGCTGCGGGACGGGAGGACGGACGTGGCCCTGGTGAGCGTCCGCGACGGCTGCCGCCCGGACGACCCCGACCTCGATCCCGACCCCGATCCCGCCCCCGACGTCCCCGGCGCCGGGGCGCGGCCCGTCGCGCCCGAGGCCGAGGTGGTGGACCTGCCGCTGATCAGCGATCCGCGCTGTGTGCTGCTCCCGGCCGACCACCCGCTGGCCGATCTGCGGACGATCCCCCTCAGCGCGCTGGCCGACGAGGCCTGGGTGCTGGACGAGGACCGCGAGGAGTTCACCGGCGCCTGCGCCCGGGCGGGCTTCGAGCCCCGTACCGTCGCCATCACCAACGACCCCGCCACCGCCCACGACCTGGTGGCCCACGGCGTGGGCGCGGCCGTCGCGGAGGGCCTGGCCCTGCCGCCGCACCCCGACCCACGGGTGGTGGCCCGCCCCCTCCGCGACTGGCCGCCGCGCCACGTGCACGCCCTGCTCAGGGCGGAGACGCGGCGGGCCCCCGCCGTGGAGGCGCTGCTCATGGCCCTGCGGGAGGCGGTGGAGGGCCATCTCGCGAGGGACGGCGACCCCGCCCCGTTACGGCTGGCGCGGGCGGCGAAGGCCGCGGGATGACGACGGAGTGACGGCGGGGCGCCGGGATGGGGTAAAGTAGATCTTGCAACGCCGCCCCGAGGGGCGGGAGTTGATGCGTCGGTCGTCTAAGGAAAGATGCTCGTCTCCAAACGAGAGATGTAGGTGCAAGGCCTGCTCGGCGCTCCATGACAGATCCCTCTCCTGAGGTCAGGGGAGGGATCTTCTGCGTTACGCGTGCCCTGTGCGCGAGGCCCTGTACGGCCGGCGGGCTCAGCGCGGAAGGCTGACGTGGATCGTCTTGCCGCGCCCCCGGGTGATGGACACCTCACGGGCCAGGCGGCGGATCATGTGCCAGCCGAAGCCGCCGGTGCCGGTGTTCAGGTCGGGCGGGCGGGCCCGGGGAGCCGCCGGGTTCGGATCGCTGACGGCGACGGTGACCGTGTCGGCGTCGGCGGAGAGTTCGAGGGTGTACCGGCCGCCCCCGTGGCGCAGCGCGTTGGTGGCCAGCTCGGACACCACGAGGAGGATGGCGTCGGCCACGTCCGGCTCCGGGGGTGGCGTGAGCCCCTTGGTGAAGGCCCGGGTGACGGCGCGGGTGCGGTGAATGCCGCCAAAGCTGTCCCCCCGCACCACGGTCGAGGCCGTGGGCCGAGCGTTGGCGATCTTCGTGCCGTTCATGCGCGTACACCCCTGGTTACATCGGATATTCCGCTTTGCAGAACCTCGTCTGCCCGCTCTCCCGCCCGGCACGCTTGGCTGGCGTCAACACTGGCGTAAATCTGTCGTGGCGACTGTAGACATGGCGGGCTCGTGGGAGTTAGATTCCCTGTCGTAGTCACGACGCCCCAAGGGGGCGTGGCAGACATCGAGGACAAGGAGGCCGACACCATCAGGATCGCCCGGGCGAAGAGTTGAGTCCGCTCGGGTACCGCATGCCCCGGAAGGGAAGGTGGTCCCCGGTCAGATATCCGCGATCCCCGCACACCTGTCCTCACAGACGGGTCCGCGGACAATGGTGTTGAACCCCTCGGGGCCCTGGAGCCGTTTCGGCGCCAGGGCCCCTCGACGCGCGACCGATGACGCGCGACCGACGAGGCATGACCACCGACAGGGAAGATGAGGTGCAGTGGCCGAAGACGAAAAGCACAGCCGGCTCGACGATGACGACTACCCCGCCTACACCATGGGCCTCGCCGCCGATCTGCTCGGCACCACGGCGGCCTTCCTGCGGGCCCTCGGCGAGGCCGGTCTGATCGCGCCGCTGCGCTCGGAGGGCGGCCACCGCCGCTACTCGCGCCACCAGCTGCGCATCGCGGCCCGCGCCCGCCAGCTCGTCGACCAGGGCACCCCGATCGACGCCGCGTGCCGCATAGTCATCCTGGAGGACCAGCTCGAAGAGGCCCGGCACCTCAACGACGAGCTGCGGCGCGACGACTCGGCGCCCCGGCAGGACGGCGATTGCGCGGCAGGCCCCCGGATGGGGTAATGTAGATCTTGCAACGCCGCCCCGAGGGGCGGAAGTTGATGCGTCGGTCGTCTAAGGAAAGATACTCGTCTCCAAACGAGGGATGTAGGTGCAAGGCCTGCTCGGCGCTCCATGAAAGAGGCCCCTCCTGATTTCAGGAGGGGCCTCTTCGCGTCCGCGCCCCGGCAAGGGGCGCTCACGAGGCCGGAGTCGCCCGGCCCGGGCGGCCGCCCGGATGGCGGTGGCGCCAGGTCCAGAAGACGCCGACGGAGACCAGCGACCAGCCCGCCAGCACCAGGAACGGGAAGGCGTGCTGGTGCCCGCCGAAGTAGACGGCGGTGTGCTGGGCGTTCACGGAGGCGCCCGGCGGAAGCCAGCGGCCCACCGTGCCGAGCGGGGACGGCAGCAGCGGCCAGGAGACGGCGCCGCCCGACGAGGGGTTGCCGAGCAGGACCATCAGCCCCCAGGTGGGGATGAGCGCCCAGCGTCCGAACAGGACGTTGAACATGGAGAAGACCATCCCCGACGTGAACATGGTCAGGGCGAGGATCGCCCAGGACCCGGCGAAGGGCAGATCCAGCGCGCCGAGCCCCCAGTCGACGATCGCGGCGATGACGAAGGCGCCGAGCATCGCGTACGCGGCGGTGAAGGCGATCCGCTCGGCCGGGTTCAGAGCGGCCGCGTTCACGCTCAGCTGGACGGCGCCGAGGAAGCCCATGATCACCGCGGCCAGTGAGATGTAGAAGACCGCCAGACCCCGCGGATCGCCCGGCTGGAGCGGCTTCAGGTCCGTCACGGCGACGGGCACGCCCACCGCCCGGCCCACCGTCGTACCGGCCGAGGCGAGCACCTGGGCGACGCCGGCGCCCGCCGCCGAGGACAGGCCCAGTTCGACGCCGCGGCCGCGCGTCCGCAGGACCCCGAAGACCTGCTGCTCCTCCACGGCCCAGCGGGCGCGGCCGTATCCGGGTTCGCGGTGCAGGCGCAACGAGGCGTCCAGGACCTTCTCCATCCCGGCGACGAAGCGGCGCGGCGGGGCGGCGCCCTGGTCGGTGCTCACGACGGCGACGGGGATCCGGCGCGGGGTGGGGTTGGCGAAGGCGTAGGTGTACGAGCCCGCGAAGAGCCCCGCACCCGCCGAGATGATCAGCACGATGACCGCGGCCGGGAAGAACGGGCTGCGCTTGAACCGGGCCCACGGGGAGTCGTCGTCCGCCATGCGCGTAACGCTAGAACGGACAATCTCCGTACATCGCACGACGTGGCCCGGACAACACCCGGCGGAAATGGTTCGCCCATCGTTTTGCCGAGGTGAGATCCTGGGGTCCGTATGTCCACGACTCCTGCCCCCGCCCTGCCCGCCCTCCTGGAGCGGCTCCCCGAGCTGATGCTGCGCGACCAGCAGCGGCTGGGGCGCCGGCTCGACGGCGCCCGCCGGATCCGCAAGCCCGAGGCCCGCGCGGCCGTGCTCGGCGAGATCGCCGAGGACATCGAGCGGGCGGAAGTCCGGGTCGAGAGCCGCCGCGCCGCCGTACCGGACGTCACCTATCCGGAAGAGCTGCCGGTCAGCCAGAAGAAGGACGACATCCTCGCGGCCGTCCGCGATCACCAGGTGGTGATCGTGGCGGGCGAGACCGGCTCCGGGAAGACGACGCAGATCCCCAAGATCTGCATGGAGCTGGGGCGGGGCGTCAAAGGGCTCATCGGTCATACGCAGCCCCGCCGGATCGCCGCCCGCACCGTGGCCGAGCGCATCGCGGACGAGATCGGGACGCCGCTCGGCGAGTCGGTCGGCTGGAAGGTCCGCTTCACCGATCAGGTGAGCCCGGACACCCACATCAAGCTGATGACGGACGGCATCCTGCTGGCCGAGATCCAGACCGACCGCGAGCTGCGCCAGTACGACACGATCATCATCGACGAGGCCCATGAGCGCAGCCTCAACATCGACTTCCTGCTCGGCTATCTGGCCCAGCTCCTCCCCCGCCGCCCCGACCTCAAGGTCGTGATCACCTCCGCGACCATCGACCCGGAGCGCTTCTCCCGCCACTTCGGGGACGCGCCGATCGTCGAGGTCAGCGGGCGGACGTATCCGGTCGAGGTGCGCTACCGGCCGCTGCTGGAGGAGGGCGGCGAGGACAGCGACCGGGACCAGATCACCGCCATCTGCGACGCGGTGGACGAACTGCAGGCCGAGGGGCCCGGCGACATCCTGGTCTTCCTCTCCGGTGAGCGGGAGATCCGGGACACCGCCGACGCGCTCAACAAGAAGCAGCTGAGGTCCACCGAGGTGCTGCCGCTGTACGCGCGGCTGTCGCACGCCGAGCAGCACCGGGTCTTCCAAAGACACAGCGGCCGCCGGATCGTGCTGGCCACGAACGTCGCGGAGACCTCGCTGACCGTCCCCGGCATCCGGTACGTGATCGACCCGGGCACGGCCAGGATCTCCCGCTACAGCCATCGCACCAAGGTGCAGCGGCTGCCCATCGAGCCGGTCTCCCAGGCCAGCGCCAACCAGCGCAAGGGCCGCTGCGGCCGGACCAGCGACGGCATCTGCGTCCGGCTGTACTCCGAGGACGACTTCCTCACCCGCCCGGAGTTCACGGACGCCGAGATCCTCCGTACCAACCTGGCCTCCGTCATCCTCCAGATGACCGCGGCGGGGCTCGGCGACATCGAGAAGTTCCCGTTCATCGACCCGCCGGACCGGCGCAACATCAAGGACGGCGTCCAGCTCCTGGAAGAGCTGCACGCGCTGGACGGCAAGCAGAAGGACCCGCGCAAGCGGCTCACCCAGGTCGGCCGGAAGCTGGCCCAGCTGCCGGTGGACCCGCGGCTGGCCCGGATGGTGCTGGAGGCGGATCGCAACGGCTGCGTCCGCGAGGTCATGGTGATCGCGGCGGCGCTGTCCATCCAGGACCCGCGCGAGCGCCCCTCCGACAAGCAGCAGCAGGCGGATCAGCAGCACGCCCGGTTCAAGGACGAGTCGAGCGACTTCCTGGCCTTCCTCAACCTGTGGAAGTACATCCGGGAGCGGCAGAAGGAGCTGTCCTCGTCCGCCTTCCGCCGCATGTGCCGCAACGAGTACCTGAACTACCTGCGGATACGCGAGTGGCAGGACATCTACAGCCAGCTGCGCACGGTCGCGAAGACCATGGACATCCAGCTGTCCGAGCAGGACGCGGCGCCGGACCACATCCACACGTCGCTGCTGTCCGGGCTGCTGTCCCATGTGGGACTGAAAGACACCGAGAAGAACGAGTACGTGGGCGCGCGCAGCGCCAAGTTCGCCGTCTTCCCCGGTTCGGCGCTGTTCAAGAAGCCGCCGCGCTGGGTGATGTCGGCGGAGCTGGTCGAGACCTCCCGGCTGTGGGCGCGGGTCAACGCGAAGATCGAGCCGGAGTGGATCGAGCCGCTGGCCCAGCACCTGGTCAAGCGCACCTACAGCGAGCCGCACTGGGAGCAGAAGCAGGCGGCGGTGATGGCGTACGAGCGGGTCACGCTGTACGGCGTGCCGATCGTCGCCCAGCGGAAGGTCAACTACGGCCGGATCGACCCGGAGACCAGCCGGGACCTGTTCATCCGCAACGCCCTGGTCGAGGGCGACTGGCGCACCCACCACCAGTTCTTCCACGACAACCGGAAGCTGCTGGGCGAGGTGGAGGAGCTGGAGCACCGCGCCCGGCGCCGCGACATCCTGGTGGACGACGAGACGCTGTTCGACTTCTACGACCAGCGGATCCCCGAGCACGTGGTGTCGGGGGCGCACTTCGACTCGTGGTGGAAGCACAAGCGCGGCGACGAACCGGAGCTTCTCAACTTCGAGAAGTCGATGCTCATCAACGAGCGGGCGCAGGGCGTCTCCAAGGACGCGTATCCGGACTCCTGGCGTCAGGGGAAGCTCAAGTTCAAGGTGACGTACCAGTTCGAGCCGGGGGCGGACGCGGACGGCGTGACCGTCCACATCCCGCTCCAGGTGCTCAACCAGGTCACCCCGGACGGCTTCGACTGGCAGATCCCGGGGCTGCGCGAGGACCTGGTCACCGAGCTGATCCGGTCGCTGCCCAAGCCGGTGCGCCGCCACTACGTCCCGGCGCCGAACTACGCCAAGCGCTTCCTGGACGGCGCAGTGCCGCTCCAGGAGCCGCTGACGGCCGCCCTGGGCCGGGAGCTGCACCGGATGGTGGGGGTGCAGATCGAACCGGAGGACTGGGACCCGGCCAGGGTCCCCGATCATCTGAAGATCACCTTCCGGGTAGTCGACGAGCGGCGCCGCAAGCTCGCCGAGGACAAGGACCTGGAAGCGCTCAAGCAGCGGCTGAAGCCGAAGACCCGGGCCGCGATCTCCAAGGCGTTCGAGTCCTCCAAGGAGGCCGTCGGCATCGAGCAGCGCGGCGGGCTGACCTCGTGGACGGTCGGCACGCTGCCGCGCACCTTCGAGACCCGCCGCGGCGGCCAGCCGGTCAAGGCGTATCCGGCGCTGGTGGACGAGGGCGCGTCGGTGGCGTTGCGGCTCTTCGACACCGAGCCCGAGCAGCGGCAGGCGATGTGGCGGGGCACCCGGCGGCTGATCCTGCTCCAGCTGCCGTCCAACCCGGCGAAGTTCGCGCAGGGGAAGCTGTCCAACCAGGCCAAGCTGGCGCTCTCCAGCAGCCCGCACGGCAGCATCGCGGCGCTCTTCGAGGACTGTGTGTCCGCCTCCGCCGACCGGCTCATCGCGGCACGCGGCGGCCCGGCGTGGGACGAGGAATCGTTCCGCAAGCTCTTCGACGCGGTACGGGCCGACATCGCGGACGCCACGCTGGACACCGTCCGGAAGGTCCAGGAGGTGCTGGCGGCCTGGCAGGCGTGTGAGCGCCGGCTGAAGGGCATCAAGAGCCCGGTGCTGCTGCCGTCCCTCGCGGACGTCCGCGAACAGCTCTCGGAGCTGATGAAGCCGGGCTTCGTGACCGCCCACGGGGTGCGCCGCCTCCCGGACCTCATGCGCTATCTGGTGGCCGTGGACCGCCGGCTCCAGCAGCTCCCCACCAACGCCGAGCGGGACCGCACCCGGATGGCGAAGGTCAAGGAGATGCGGGACGAGTACGCCTGGCTGCTGGAGCAGTTCCCGGCGGGCCGCCCGGTGCCCCCGGAGGCGCTGGAGATCCGCTGGATGATCGAGGAGCTGCGGGTCAGCTACTTCGCGCACGCGCTGGGCACGGCCTATCCGGTCTCCGACAAGCGCATCGTGAAGGCCATCGACGCGCTCGCGCCGTAGCGTCTTGGGCCCGTCCGGTGCCGCCGGAGGGGCCGGGCGGGCGCGAGTTCGACCGCACCCCCTGACCTGCTGTAGAGTCTGTGACGCACCACAGCGAGGCACACGGCCGACAGGCTGTGAGGCGTCACTGATGGTCCTGTGGAGCAGTTTGGAGTGCTCGCCACCCTGTCAAGGTGGAGGCCGCGGGTTCAAATCCCGTCAGGACCGCACATACGCACCGGAGGCCCGGATCCGCACAAGGATCCGGGCCTCCGGTCGTCTTGACGGCAGCCCGCGCCCGGCGGTACCCAGACTAGAAGGTGGCGTGGGGGTGGCCGGGAGGTGCGGCACATGACGACGACCGCGAAACATGAGACCAGGGCCCTGCTGCGGGCCCATCTGGCGGCCGCCTCGGGCTACCGCCACTTCACCCGGCACTGCCCGGTCTGCCATCGGCTGCTGCGGCTGGCGATGGAGCCGTCGCCGCCACCGACAGATCCGGCCGGGCCGACGCCCGCCGAGGGATCACGCTCCGACGACCCGTCAACTCGGTGAGCCCTTACCGCTGTTCCACGGACATCGACAAGCACTGAACCGTGTGACGGGAGTCACCGAATGAGTTTTGGTGAGTGGGGGAACTTACACCCGCCTCACACCAGGTCAATTTAATATGTGCAATTGCACCCTCTGTCCAGGCCCTCCGGAGAGCATCACGGAGGGTCCTCCGGGCCACACCCCGAGGCCCGCCGGAGCGGCCGCCGGCCGCCCGACGAGGGGGCTCGGGAGGGCATAAAAAAGATCGCGCTGGACCCGGCGGAGTCCAGCGCGATCGACGACGCACCCATGTCGAGCGGTGATGGCCTGTTGGGGCAGGCACCCGTCGTGGTGGAGCCATACAGGCGAAAGCCGGGCTGGGGGGCCCGGATATGCCCGGTTATGCGGTTGTTCAGGCCTCGCTGCGCTGCTGCGGGATGCCCGCGAGAAGCGCACGGACCTCCGCTTCGCGGTAGCGCCGGTGCCCTCCGAGCGTGCGGATGGACGTGAGCTTGCCAGCCTTGGCCCAGCGCGTGACCGTCTTCGGGTCCACACGGAACATGGTGGCAACCTCAGCCGGGGTCAGCAGCGGCTCGGCATCAGGGGTGCGAGCGGTCATGAGCGGCCTCCTCGGGAGAACCGAACCATCACGGTTCTTTCCTCTAAATTCTGCACCTTGACCCACGTTGCCCGAAATGGCGGACGCGGGCCGAGTCGGTTATAGGACGAACGGCTTGTCCTCGGCACTACAACTACACCATCTGTCCAGCCCCGTCGGCCAAACCGATGGAATTGCCCTCTCAGGTGTCCAACCTCGACGGAAGCCGATGGACCATGCCATAACGGACAGTCACGCGGCGATGACGATCAGTCACAACAGGATCAGGGGTATCAGATCCGCCAAGGAGTGCAATACCGATGAATCCGCCCATACTTGGGCGGAAGGAGAACTTCCCGGACTCCTTGTCCTATTTTGACACGAGGGTGGGGGATTGCCGCAAGACCCGAAGTCAGTGCTTTAGATCACGATTGACGTAATGGCCCGGATCGGGACCTACGTCCCCCCGCTCCAGCTCTGACGCACCCGGCCGCCCGTTGGATCCGCTTTCCCCGGACCGGCCCGCTCAGGCCCTGTCCGGCCCTAGCTGGCGTTCTGCCGTCCCCGGATCTCGCTCCACCGATCGGTCAGCCGCTCATATGCGCTGCCCGCACGCTCCCCGTCCCCGTCCCTCAGTGCCGCAAGCCCTTCCGCCACGTCCGCCGCCGAGCGGTCGTCCTCCAGTTGCCCGGCCGGCACCACGTGCACCAGGCCGCCGTAGTCCAGTTCGACCAGCGACCGCGGATGGAATTCCTCCAGCCATCGGCCCACGTCGACCAGGCCGTCGATGAGCGGGCCCTCGCCGAGAGCCTCCTTGAGCACCTTAAGCCCGCGCGCCACCCGCCGTCTGGCCTGGACCATCGGGGTGCGGTAACGCAGGATGAGGCCGTCGTCGCCCTTGGTGCACTCGCGCTCCTCGTCCGCGAAGAGCACGAACCAGCGGACCGGGACGTGCCAGGTCGCCGAGCGGATCCACGGACGGGCGTCCGGGTTGCGCTCCAGCCACTGCTCGTAGTCCGAGGCGGCCTGCCGGCGCACCACGGGAGGCAGTGCGGCGTCCAGGAGGGGGCCGGGAAGGCGCTCGGGCAGCTCTTCCAGGGCCAACCAGCCGCGCAGCCGCGTCCGCCACGGACAGACGCATGTGACGCCGTCCACGACCGCCACAAAGGCGTCCGCGCTCTCGTGCACCGGAACCGGCACCGGAGGCACCGGCAGCAGGTCGGCGAGCGACCGCCGCAGCTCGTCCTGGACGCCGGGCAGCTCGTCGCGCTTGGCGTAGGCCGCCCAGTGCGTGCGCTCCGGTTCGGGAAAAGCGCCCAGTGGCTCATAGACACGGAGATACGCCGCATACGGGACAATCACCGAAGACGCCAAGGTCACACGCGCTCCCTCAAGGCCGATACCACCGCCAGGAGTTGCCTACCCCCTGCTCACCGCATCGTCCCACGACCACCATGCGGACTCGGCGGGGACATGGCCGCTCCCGCGCCCTTCCAGGGCTTACGCTCATGCCCACCGGCCCTCCCCACCAGCTCGGAGGGCGCCTTACCCGACCTATGGGAGTCACCACCGTGACCGACGTACGTCACACCGTCAGCGTCGACGGTCCGACGGAGAGTCGCGTGCCGAACCCTCTCTCGCCCTTGTCGATACTGTTCCGGACCGATCTGGGCGGCCATGAACAGGTCCTGCTCTGCCAGGACCGGGAGAGCGGACTGAAGGCCGTCATCGCGATCCACTCGACCGCCCTGGGCCCCGCCCTCGGCGGCACCCGCTTCCACGCCTACAGCGCCGAGGAGCACCCCGAGGAAGCGGCGGTCCTCGACGCGCTCAACCTCGCCCGCGGCATGTCCTACAAGAACGCGCTGGCCGGGCTCGACCACGGTGGCGGCAAGGCCGTGATCCTCGGCGACCCCGAGGAGATCAAGACCGAAGCGCTGCTGCTCGCCTACGGCCGTTTCGTGGCCTCCCTGGGCGGTCGCTACGTGACCGCCTGCGATGTGGGCACCTACGTCGCCGACATGGACGTCATCGCCCGCGAGTGCCCCTGGACCACCGGCCGCTCCCCGGAGAACGGCGGCGCCGGCGACTCCTCCGTGCTGACCGCCTACGGCGTCTTCCAGGGCATGCGGGCCAGCGCCCAGGCCTCCTGGGGCGCGCCCACGCTGCGCGGCCGCCGGGTCGGCATCGCGGGCGTCGGCAAGGTCGGCCACCACCTGGTGGAGCATCTGCTGGAGGACGGCGCCGAGGTCGTCGTCACCGACGTGCGCGCCGAGTCGGTCGACCGGGTGCTGGCCCGCCACCCCCGGATCGAGGCGGTCCGGGACACCGGCGCCCTGATCCGCGCCGATCTCGACGTGTACGCGCCCTGTGCGCTCGGTGGCGCGCTGGACGACGGCACGGTGCCCGCCCTGACCGCGAAGGTGGTGTGCGGCGCGGCCAACAACCAGCTCGCCCACCCGGGCGTCGAGAAGGACCTCGCCGACCGCGGGATCCTCTACGCGCCGGACTACGTGGTGAACGCGGGCGGCGTGATCCAGGTCGCGGACGAACTGCACGGCTTCGACTTCGCGCGGGCCAAGGCCAAGGCGTCACAGATCTTTGACACGACTTTGGCCATTTTTGATCGGGCCCGGACCGACGGCATTCCGCCCGCGGCCGCCGCCGACCGGCTCGCCGAACACCGTATGGCGGAGGGCCACGGCGCCACCTGAGGGACACCTGAGCACCGCCTGAGCACCGTCTGAGCGCCGCCCGGGGGCCACCTGGGCGTCGCCCGGACGTCGCTCGACCGCCGCCGGATCGCCGCTGGACCGACGCGATGAGCCGCCGCGACAGGCCGTGCGGGGAGTGGGGAAAGCCCTTCCGGGCACGCCGTACCGGCCGGTATGGGCCCCCTTGGCGAGAGATCCCTCACGGCCCGTCGGCGGGTCGGCCCCGGAGACAGGTTAAAATCGCAGCTGACCAGCGGGGACGGGGCTCCTCGCGGGTTCTGCCTCGTGGCACGTCGTGTGGGCGACGTACCGTATGGCCACAGAAGCAGGTACCGTTGAAGCCCTACGGACCGGTCTCTCTTTGGGGAGTCCGCTCCGATTCATGAACGTGAACGCGTGTCAAGACTCTGGGGCCGTCGAGCCCCGTCGTTGAGGGGGTCGAGCCATGGGGCGCGGCCGGGCCAAGGCCAAGCAGACGAAGGTCGCCCGCCAGCTGAAGTACAACAGCGGTGGGACGGACCTCTCACGCCTGGCCGAGGAGCTGGGCGCATCGACATCGAGCCAGCCGCCGAATGGCGAGCCGTTCGAGGACGATGAGCTGGACGATGACCCGTACGCACAGTACGCGGATCTGTACAACGACGACGATGACGAGGACGACGACCGGTCGGACTCGTCCGCGCAACGTCGCCGTGCCTGAAATGTGGTTCCCGCACCAGCGGGGTTGATCCTTCCACCACGTTCCAGGCGCTCGGCAATCGCCGCACCTCCGCCGGTCCGGGGCAGCCGCCTCGGACCGGCTTCTGTGCTGTCCGCGCGCCGGGCGCGGCCGGCTCAGCTCGCGTAGTCACCGGTCAGCGTCACCGCTTCCGCGTCACCGGCCGCACGGTCGGTGATCTCTCCGCTGACCCAGGCGTGCACCCCGCGGTCCTCCAGGGTGGCCAGCGCGACGTCCACCGACTCGCCCGGCACGACGGCCATCATGCCGACGCCCATGTTGAGGGTCTTCTCCAGCTCCAGCCGCTCGACCGAGCCGAGCCGCCCCACCAGGTCGAAGATCGCGCCCGGCGTCCAGGTCGAGCGGTCCACCACCGCGCGCACGCCGTCGGGAACGACCCGGGCCAGGTTGTTGGCGAGCCCACCGCCGGTGATGTGCGAGAAGGCGTGCACCTCGGTCGTGCGGGTGAGGGCCAGGCAGTCCAGCGAGTAGATCCGGGTCGGCTCCAGCAGCTCCTCCCCCAGCGTCCGGCCCAGCTCCGGCACCTCGCGGTCCAGCGCCCAGCCGGCCCGGTCGAAGAGCACATGGCGGACGAGTGAGTACCCGTTCGAGTGAAGTCCGGACGAGGCCATGGCGATCACCGCGTCCCCCGTACGGATGCGATCCGCGCCCAGCACCGCGTCCGCCTCGACGACGCCCGTACCGGCCCCGGCGACGTCGAAGTCATCGGCGCCCAGCAGCCCCGGGTGCTCGGCGGTCTCGCCGCCGACCAGCGCGCAGCCCGCCAGGGCACAGCCCTCGGCGATGCCCTTGACGAGGGCGGCGACCCGCTCCGGGTGGACCTTGCCGACGCAGATGTAGTCGGTCATGAACAGCGGCTCGGCGCCGCACACCACCAGGTCGTCCACGACCATGCCGACCAGGTCGTGGCCGACGGTGTCGTACACGCCCATCCGGCGCGCGATGTCCACCTTGGTGCCCACGCCGTCCGTCGCGGACGCCAGCAGCGGGCGCCGGTAGCGGGCGAGCGCGGAGGCGTCGAAGAGGCCGGCGAAGCCGCCGAGGCCGCCCACGACCTCGGGCCTGCCGGCCTTCTTGACCCACTCCTTCATCAGCTCGACGGCGCGGTCGCCCGCCTCGATGTCGACGCCCGCGGCGGCGTAGCTGGCACCAGTGGACTCAGACATGTGACCTTGAGTTCTTTCGTTTCGGAAAAGCGACATACGAAGGCCGGGTGCCCGGGGCCTCAGGGGCGGCGGAGCGCGTCGGCGCCGCCGACACCGGCGGTCAGCGTCCGCACGCCATCGGCGTCGGCACTGCTCTGCCCTTGCGTCTCCGACTCCAGCAGATGCTTGCCCAGCAGCCCCGGGTCCGGCAGGTCCATCGGGTACTCGCCGTCGAAGCACGCGCGGCACAGATTCGGCTTGGCGATCGTGGTCGCCTCGATCATGCCGTCGGTGGAGATGTACGCGAGGGAGTCGGCGCCCAGCGACTTGCCGATCTCCTCGGTCGACAGCCCGTTGGCGATCAGCTCGGCGCGGGTGGCGAAGTCGATGCCGAAGAAGCAGGGCCACTTGATGGGCGGGCTGCTGATCCGGATGTGCACTTCCCTGGCACCGGCCTCGCGGAGCATCCGCACCAGGGCGCGCTGGGTGTTGCCGCGGACGATCGAGTCGTCCACGACCACCAGCCGCTTGCCCCGGATGACCTCCTTGAGGGGGTTCAGCTTGAGCCGGATGCCGAGCTGCCGGATGGTCTGCGAGGGCTGGATGAAGGTCCGGCCGACGTAGCTGTTCTTGACCAGCCCGGAGCCGTACGGAATCCCGCTCGCCTCGGCGTACCCGACGGCGGCCGGGGTGCCGGACTCCGGCGTCGCTATGACGAGGTCGGCGTCGGCCGGGGCCTCCTTGGCCAGCCGCCGGCCCATCTCGACGCGCGAGAGGTAGACGTTGCGGCCCGCGATGTCGGTGTCGGGGCGCGCCAGGTACACGTACTCGAAGACGCAGCCCTTGGGCCGGGCCGGGGCGAACGTCGTGGAACGGAGGCCGTTCTCGTCGATCGCGACCATCTCACCGGGCTCGATCTCCCGGATGAAGGACGCGCCCACGATGTCCAGGGCCGCCGTCTCGGACGCCACCACCCAGCCGCGCTCCAGGCGGCCGAGCACCAGCGGGCGGATGCCCTGCGGGTCCCGGGCGGCGTACAGCGTGTGCTCGTCCATGAAGCAGAGGCTGAAAGCGCCCTTGACCTTCGGCAGCACGATCGGAGCGGCCTGCTCGACGGTCAGCGCCTTGCCGTCCTCGTCGACCTGCCCCGCGAGGAGGGCGGTGACCAGGTCGGTGTCGTTGGTGGCCGCGACCTGGGTGGCCCGGCCCCTGTCTCTGGGCAGGGCCTCGACCAGCTCCGCCAGCTCGGCGGTGTTGACCAGATTCCCGTTGTGGCCCAGCGCGATCGAGCCGTGGGCGGTCGCCCGGAACGTCGGCTGCGCGTTCTCCCACACCGAGGCACCGGTGGTGGAGTAGCGGGCATGACCGACCGCGATGTGGCCCAGCAGGGAGCCGAGGGAGGTCTCGTCGAAGACTTGCGAGACCAGGCCCATGTCCTTGAAGACGAGGATCTGGGAGCCGTTGCTCACTGCGATGCCCGCGGACTCCTGACCGCGGTGCTGCAGCGCGTACAGCCCGAAATAGGTGAGTTTGGCGACCTCTTCACCCGGCGCCCAGACTCCGAAGACGCCGCAAGCGTCCTGGGGGCCCTTCTCACCGGGGAGCAGGTCGTGGCTGAGTCGTCCGTCACCACGTGGCACGGCATCGAGTCTAGGCCAGTTCCGCGGTGCGGCCGAACGAGGGACCCGATGGGGGGCGTATGTCACATCTGCGCACGGCTCGCCCCCGGCCCGCCCCGACCCGGATCCGGCCTGCTGACGGGCCTGTCCGGCCGGTGCCGGGCCTCCGTGGCTGGGGCATGGATCACACCTGGCCGGGCGCCGTGTCGCCCCCGTTTCCGCCGAGCACCGGGAGGTGTGCGGCGAGGTCCGCGCGCTCACCGCTCGCCGTCACCTCACCGGACTCCAGCGCCTCGGCCCAGCCGATCCGGCCGGCGGCCAGCCGGACCCAGGTCAGCGGGTCCGTCTCGACCACGTTCGGCGGGGTGCCGCGGGTGTGCCGGGGCCCCTCCACGCACTGCACGACGGCGAACGGCGGAACGCGCAGCTCGACCGACCCGCCGGGCGCCTTCGCCGCGAGCCCGTCGGCCAGCAGCCGGACGGCGGTGGCCAGCGCCTGGCGGTCGTACGGCACGGCCAGGCCCGTGGCCGCCGCCAGATCGTCGCTGTGGACGACCAGCTCGGCGCAGCGGGCCGCGAGGGCGCGGCCGTCCTCGTCGGCCGCCGCGGCCTCCGCCGGCAGCCGCGCGATCAGCTCGCGGACCGACCGGCCGCCGGCCCGGGTGGGCGCGGCCAGCCGCTCCTCGTCCAGCCCGCCCACGACGTCCCGGACGTGCCGCAGCTGCGCGGCCACGGCGGCGCGGGTCTTGGCGGGGTCGTAGTTGCGGGCGCGAGGGCGAGGCGGCATGGCGCCGAGCGTATCGACAGTCCGGTGGGCCCGGCGGAGGATGGAGGAAAGGGGATAGAGAGGTATCCATCGATACGAAAGGTGTGAATGACCATGGGCGAGCACCCCGATGCCGCCGTGGTGCGCCGCGCCGCCACCGCGTTCCAGCAAGGCGACCTGGACACCCTCGGCACGCTGCTGACGGCGGACGTCGTCCAGCATGTGCCCGGTGACCACATGCTCTCCGGGCACCACAAGGGCCGGGACGCGTGCATGCGGCTGTACCGCACCGAATACGAGGAGACCGGCGGCACGCTGCGGGTCGAGGTGGAGACGGTGCTGCCCGACGGGCGCGGGCATGTGATCTCCGGCCAGCACTGCCGCGCCGAGCGCGGCAACCGCACGCTGGACATGAAGACCGGGCTGTTCTTCACCATCGTCGGCGGGAAGATCAGCGACATCGACTACTGCGTCGAGGACATCGACGCCGCCAACGCCTTCTGGGGGAAGTGACTCAGGAGCGCGGGTGGCCCCGCCCACCGGGGCGGGGCCACCCGACGGGCGCTCAGGCCAGCAGGCCGGGGATGGTCGCCTCGTAGGGCTCCCGCAGCTCCGCCAGCGGGATCGAGAACTGGCCCTGGACGTCGATCGTCTCGCCGTCCACGACCCCGATCCGGGTCGCGGGAAGCCCGCGGGCGCCGCACATGTCGTTGAAGCGGATCTCCTCGCTGCGCGGGACGGCCACGACGGCGCGCCCGGCGGACTCGGAGAACAGCAGCACGAAGGGGTCCACGCCGTCGGGGACGACGATCCGGGCGCCCTTGCCGCCGCGCAGGCACGACTCGGTCACGGCCTGGATCAGCCCGCCGTCGGACAGGTCGTGGGCCGCGTCCACCATGCCGTCGCGGGAGGCGGAGATCAGGATCTCGGCGAGCAGCCGCTCCCGCTCCAGGTCCACCTTGGGCGGCAGCCCGCCCAGGTGATCGTGGACGACCTGCGACCAGGCCGAGCCGCCCAGCTCCTCGGCGGTGTCGCCGAGGAGGTAGAGCAGCTGGCCCTCCTCGGCGAACGCCATCGGCGTGCGCCGCGCGACGTCGTCGATCACGCCGAGGACGGCGACGACCGGCGTCGGGTGGATGGCGGTCTCCCCGGTCTGGTTGTACAGGGAGACGTTGCCGCCGGTGACCGGGGTGCCCAGGATCTGGCAGCCGTCGGCCAGGCCACGGGTGGCCTCCGCGAACTGCCACATGACCGCGGGGTCCTCCGGCGAGCCGAAGTTGAGGCAGTTGGAGATCGCCAGCGGCTTGGCGCCGGACGCGGCGACGTTGCGGTACGACTCGGCGAGGGCCAGCTGCGCGCCCGCGTACGGGTCGAGCTTGGCGTACCGGCCGTTGCCGTCCGTGGCGACGGCGACACCGAGCCCGGTCTCCTCATCGACCCGCACCATGCCGGAGTCCTCGGGCTGGGCCAGGACCGTGTTGCCCTGCACGAAGCGGTCGTACTGGTCGGTGACCCAGGACTTGGACGCCTGGTTCGGGGAGGAGATCACGCGCAGCACCTGCTCGCGCAGCTCGTCCCCGGTGGCCGGGCGGGGCAGCTTGGCCGCGTCGTCGGCCTGGAGGGTGTCCTGCCAGTCGGGGCGGGCGTAGGGGCGCTCGTACACCGGGCCCTCGTGGGCGACGGTGCGCGGCGGCACGTCCACGATCTGCTCGCCGTGCCAGAAGATCTCCAGCCGCTCGCCGTCGGTGACCTCACCGATCACGGTGGCGATGACGTCCCACTTCTCGCAGATCTCCAGGAAGCGGTCGGCCTTCTCCGGCGTCACGATCGCGCACATGCGCTCCTGCGACTCGCTCATCAGGATCTCCTCGGGGGAGAGCGAAGAGTCGCGCAGCGGCACGGTGTCCAGCTCGACGCGCATGCCGCCGGAGCCGGCGCTGGCCAGCTCGCTGGTGGCGCAGGAGAGGCCCGCGCCGCCGAGGTCCTGGATGCCCTCGACCAGGTCTTCCCTGAAGATCTCCAGGGTGCACTCGATGAGCAGCTTCTCCTGGAACGGGTCGCCGACCTGGACGGCGGGGCGCTTGGCGGGCTTACTGTCGTCGAAGGTCTCGGAGGCGAGCACGGAGACGCCGCCGATGCCGTCGCCGCCGGTGCGGGCGCCGTAGAGGATGACCTTGTTGCCCGCGCCGGACGCCTTGGCCAGGTGGATGTCCTCGTGCTTCATGACACCCACGCACAGGGCGTTGACCAGCGGGTTGCCCTGGTAGCAAGGGTCGAAGACGACCTCGCCGCCGATGTTGGGCAGGCCCAGACAGTTGCCGTAGCCGCCGATGCCCGCGACGACGCCGGGCAGCACCCGCTTGGTGTCGGGGTGGTCGGCGGCGCCGAAGCGCAGCGGGTCCATGACGGCGACCGGGCGGGCGCCCATGGCGAGGATGTCGCGGACGATGCCGCCGACGCCGGTGGCCGCGCCCTGGTAGGGCTCGACGTACGAGGGGTGGTTGTGCGACTCGACCTTGAAGGTGACCGCGTACCCCTGGCCGACGTCGACCACGCCCGCGTTCTCGCCTATGCCGACGAGCAGCGCGTCGGTCTCGGGTGCCTTCTCGCCGAACTGCCGCAGATGGACCTTGCTCGACTTGTACGAGCAGTGCTCGGACCACATGACGGAGTACATGGCCAGCTCGGCACCGGTGGGCCGGCGGCCCAGGATGGCGCGGATGCGCTCGTACTCGTCCTGCTTCAGCCCCAGCTCGGCCCAGGGCTGATCGGTGTCCGGGGTCTGGGCGGCGTGCTTCGTGGTGTCCAGGGTCATGCGCTGACCAGCCTCTTGAGGATCGAGGTGAAGAAGCCGAGCCCGTCGGTGCGACCGGTGCCGATCAGCGGCTCGACGGCGTGCTCGGGGTGCGGCATGAGGCCGACGACATTGCCCTCCGCATTGGAGATCCCGGCGATGTCGCGCAGGGAGCCGTTGGGGTTCAGCTCCTGATAGCGGAAGACGACGCGGCCCTCGGCCTCGAGTTCATCGAGGACGCGCTCGTCGGCGACATAGCGGCCGTCGATGTTCTTCAGCGGGATGTTGATCTCCTGGCCCTGCTCATACGAGCGCGTCCAGGCGGTCTCCGCGTTTTCCACCCGCAACCTCTGGTCGCGGCAGATGAAGTGCAGATGGTTGTTGCGCAGCATCGCGCCGGGCAGCAGATGGGTCTCGGTGAGAACCTGGAACCCATTGCAGATGCCAAGCACCGGCATACCCGCCTTCGCCTGGGCGATGACGGTCTCCATTACCGGGGAGAAGCGGGAGATCGCTCCGGCTCGCAGATAGTCGCCGTAGGAGAAGCCGCCCGGCAGGATCACCGCGTCGACCTGCTTGAGGTCCTTGTCACGGTGCCACAGCGGTACGGCCTCGAGGCCGGCGGTACGGACCGCGCGCTGGGTGTCGCGGTCGTCGAGGGTTCCGGGGAAAGTGACGACTCCGACGCGTGCGGTCACGACTCCGCCTTCGCGGTGGCGTCGGCCCCGGCGGCCTCGACCTTCACGTCGAAGTCCTCGATCACGGTGTTGGCGAGGAAGGTTTCGGCGATCTCATGGATACGGGCGAGGGCGGCGTCATCGACCGGGCCCTCCACTTCGAGTTCAAAGCGCTTGCCCTGACGGACGTCGGCGATGCCCTCGAAACCGAGGCGGGGCAGTGCGCGCTGCACCGCCTGGCCCTGGGGGTCGAGGATCTCCGGCTTGAGCATGACGTCGACTACGACGCGTGCCACTGGCACTCCCGATGGTGTGGTGCTGGTGCGTAAGGCGGTGGCCCAAGCCTACCCCGAGCAAAAATCTACGCGAGTAGATATTCCTTCGGGGTCACATGTGCGCATCAGTCATGGCCCATCCGCGACAACCACCGGGGAAAGATCCAGCAAAAACGCGTCGTCCGGATTGTGATGTGACACGCTGACGGAATTACCGGGGCTTCACAATGCAATGCCGGTCGCTGTACAAATGAAAAAGCATTGTTCGCTAACAACTGGACAGCTGACATCTTTGCACGTCAACGCAACGATGCAGCCCGAAAGGACCGATATCCGTGGCACAGCGCGTAGTAGTCACGCTCTCCGACGACATCGACGGAGGGGCTGCCGAGGAGACGGTCACGTTCGGTCTGGACGGCAAGTCGTACGAGATCGACCTCACCTCCGCCAACGCCTCGAAACTTCGCGACACCCTCGCCCCGTTCGTGGAGGCGGGCCGCAAGCGGTCCCGCTCCGGCAAGACCTACCGCCGCACCTCCGTGGCCCCGGACCCGGCCGCGGTGCGCGCCTGGGCGCGGTCGCACGGCATGGAGGTGCCGCCGCGGGGGCGCATCCCCAAGAAGGTCTACGAGGCCTTCAACGAGTCCCGCTGAACCGCTCGTTCAGGTGGCGTTCAGCCGAGTTGCACAACACCCCGGGTGGTCCGCTAGAGTCTGGAGCACGCCGAGGGGCGAGGCCGGAAGGCCAAAACCCCGAGGAACACACCATGCGGGTGTAGCTCAGTAGTAGAGCGCCCCCTTTCCAAGGGGGAGGCGCAGTGTGCGATCCCTGTCACCCGCTCTCATCACTCTTCGTTCCCCTTCGGGAGATCCAGTAGAGTGATGCGCGCGCCGATCGGTGAAAGCCGGTCGGAGGCATGCGGACGTAGCTCAGTTGGTAGAGCGCAACCTTGCCAAGGTTGAGGTCGCGAGTTCGAACCTCGTCGTCCGCTCCATGGAGACCTGGGGCGCCAGTCGATTCGACTGGCGCCCCAGGTCTTTCTGTTGTCCGGCTCACTCTCTCGATGACATTTGTCATCGCGGCCGATGACAGCCCGCACTACAAGGCTCCCCCGGACGGCGAAAGCCTGGAGCCATGGATGTGACGGAGAACGCGATCGCGGTCGACGGACTGCGGCGGCGCTATGGGCCGGGCGGGGCCCGGGGATTCGACGCGGTGCGGGGCATCTCGTTCTCGGTGGCGCGCGGTGAGCTGTTCGCGCTGCTGGGCACGAACGGCGCGGGCAAGACCTCCACCGTCGAACTGCTGGAAGGGCTCGCCGCCCCGACCGGCGGCACGGTACGGGTCCTCGGCCACGACCCGTACCGGGAGCGGGGGAAGGTGCGGCCGCGGATCGGGATGATGCTCCAGGAAGGCGGCCTCCCACCCGAGCTGACCGTCGCCGAGACCGCGCGGATGTGGGCGGGGTGCACCAGCGGCGCCCGGCCGGTCCGGGAGGGGCTGGAACTGGTGGGGCTGGCCGGGCGGGCGGACGTACGGGTCAAGATGCTCTCCGGCGGCGAACGGCGTCGGCTGGACCTGGCGCTCGCCCTGCTCGGCCGCCCCGAGGTGCTGTTCCTCGACGAGCCGACCACCGGACTGGACGCGGAGGGGCGGCGGGACACCTGGGAACTGGTGCGGAGGCTGCGCGACCAGGGCACCACGGTGCTGCTGACCACGCACTACCTGGAGGAGGCCGAGGCGCTGGCCGACCGGCTCGCGATCATGCACGCGGGACGGATCGCCGCCTCCGGCCGGGTCGCGGACATCGTGGCCGCGCGGCCCTCGCGCCTCTCCTTCACCCTGCCCGAGGGCACCTCCACCGACGACCTCCCGCCGCCCGCCGCGCTGGGCGCCCTCGAACGGGACTCGGTGGGCCGGGCCGTACGGCTGCGCACCAGGGACCTCCAGCACACCGCCACCGAGGTGCTGCTGTGGGCGCGGGAGCGGCGGATCGGGCTCAGCGGGCTCGACGCCCGGTCGGCCTCGCTGGAAGAGGCGTTCCTGCACATCGCGAGCACCGTCGACATGACGGACACGGCACACACGGCACAGGGGGCGGCACAGTGAGCGGTACGAGCACGATGGCACCGGCCGCCGCCCGGGGGCGCGTCTTCGCGCTGGCCCGCGGCGAACTGACCCTGCTGGCGCGCAACAGGGCCGCGCTGACGTACGCGCTGGTACTGCCCGGCATGCTCACGTACAGCATGAAGACGGCCGTCGAGGGCGTCGACCTCAAGGGCACCGGGCTGGACCTGGGCACGCTGCTGGTGCCCGGTTCGATCGGCATGGCCCTGGTGCTGGCCGTCTACATGAACCTCGTCGGCGTCTATGTGCTCCGCCGTGAGGGCCTGGTCCTCAAGCGGCTGCGCGCCGGGGAGCTGACCGATTCCGAGATCCTGTCCGGGTCCGCGCTCCCCGCCGTCCTGCTCGGGCTCGCCCAATGCGTGCTGCTGGTGGGCGGGGTGAGCGTCGCGCTCGACGTGTCCGCGCCGAAGGCCCCGTACCTGGCCGTCGTCGGGGTCGCGGTCGGCGTGGTGCAGATGGTGATGCTGGCCGCGGCGACCGCCGCGTTCACCAGGACCGCGGAGTCCGCCCAGCTGACGCCGGTGCCGATGATGATGCTGTCGATGGTCGGCTCCGGTCTGTTCGTGCCGCTGGACGTGATGCCGGACCAGGTGGCGTCGGTGTGCGAGCTGTTGCCGCTGACCCCGGTGGTCGACCTCGTGCGGGCCGGCTGGACCGGGGACATGGGCGTGGCCGACGTCCTGGGCACCCTCGCGACGGCGCTGGCCTGGACGGTGCTGGCAGGGTGGGCCGTGCGCGAGCGGTTCCGCTGGGAACCGCGGCGCTGACCGGACGAGGCCGGGCGGGCGAGGGGATACGGGGTTCGTGATACGGCGATGGCGCGGGGCCGCGCGGCTGAAACGGGTGGAGCTGTTCACCCGGTGGATGCTGTACACGCTGCCGTGGTTCTACCAGCTCGCGCTGTGCGGGCCGCTGGCGGAGGGGCTGCGGGGCACGCCACCGGCGCTGAAGTGGTCGCTGCTGGGCCTGTCCATGGTGCAGAGCGTGCTCGCCCTCCCGCTGTTGCGGCGCGGCCTCGACCACTATCTGCACGGCCGCCCGGTGGACCGCCGGCTGCCCGGGCTCGCCACCGTCCTGGCCGCCGCGGGGCTGGGGATCGGGCTGGTGCTCCAGGCGACCGGCGCGCCGCACCAGCCGGGGGCGGCCGCCCGGACCGTCACGCTCACCCTGCTGCCGCTCGCCACCCCGTACGCGCTGCTGCTGCCGATGCGGACCTTCGCCGCCGTGCACACGGGGATCGCGGCGGCGCTGGCCGTGGCGGAGGCGGTGGTCCGGCCGGGGCTCGCCGCCCCGCTGGGGGCCGTCCTCGGGGTCGCCGGGGCCGGTTCCCTGTGCCTGTTCACGGTCCGCTGTTCGGGGTGGATGGTGCAGGTGATGTACGAGGTGGACGCCAACCGGGAGGTGCAGGCGCGGCTGGCGGTCGCGGAGGAACGGCTGCGCTTCGGCCGGGACCTGCACGATGTGATGGGACGGAACCTGGCGGTGATCGCCCTCAAGAGCGAGCTGGCGGTGCAACTGGCCCGGCGGGAGCGGCCCGAGGCGGTGGACCAGATGGTGGAGGTGCAGCGGATCGCGCACGAGACCCAGATGGAGGTCCGGGGCGTGGTGCGCGGCTACCGGGAGGCGGATCTGCAGGTGGAACTGGCCGGGGCGCGCTCGGTGCTGCGCGCGGCCCGGGTCGACTGCCGCGTCGACTGCCCGGCCGAGGACGGCGGCGGGACGCCGCTGCCCGAGGCGGTGCGGTCCGCGCTGGGGTGGGTGGTCCGGGAGGGGACGACGAACGTGCTGCGGCACGCGGACGCCGAACGGTGCGCGATCCGGGTCCGGGTGCACGCGGGGACGGCGGTGCTGGAGATGGAGAACGACGGGGTGCCCACGGGACTTCGGACCGGAACGGGGGCCGGTACCGGGGAAGGAGCCGGGACCTGGGCCGGGGAGGGCAGCGGGCTCAAGGGGCTGCGGGAGAGGCTCGCGGCGCTCGGCGGCACGCTGGACTCCGGTCCCGGCGACGGCGCCGGGACGTACCGGCTGCGGGCCGAACTCCCGCTGGAGGGCGCCGCATGAACGACGGCGAGGTGATCCGGGTGCTGCTCGCCGACGATGAGCACCTGATCCGCGGTGCGCTCGCCGCGCTGCTGTCCCTGGAGGACGACCTGCTGGTGGTCGCCGAGGCCGCCTCCGGCCCGGAGGCGCTGGCGATGGCGCGGGCGCACCGGCCCGATGTGGCGGTGCTGGACCTGCAGATGCCGGTCACGGACGGGGTCGGGGTCGCGGCGGCGCTGCGGTCCGAGCTGCCGGACTGCCGGACCATGATCGTGACCAGTCACGGCAAACCGGGGCACCTGAAGCGGGCGCTGGAGGCGGGGGCGCGCGGGTTCGTGCCGAAGACCGCATCGGCGCGGCAGCTCGCCGAGATCATCCGGTCGGTGCACGGCGGCAGCCGGTACGTGGACCCGGACCTGGCGGCCGACGCGATCAGCGCGGGCGACTCCCCGCTCACCGCGCGCGAGACGGAGCTGCTGGATCTGGCGGCGGACGGGGCGTCCATCGCCGAGATCGCCCGGCGGGCGGCGCTGTCCCCGGGGACGGTGCGCAACTATCTGTCCGCGGCGGCGGCCAAGCTGCACGCCGAGAACCGCCACACGGCGGTCCGCCGGGCGCGCGAGCGGGGCTGGCTGTAGCGGCCGGCCACCCGGGATTGTGCGGGTTTGTTCCCGGTGGTGGTGGCGGCGGCCGGAGGTTTGGTTATAGTGGAGGCGCGCCGAACGGGAAACCGGCGGCGCAGGCGGACGTAGCTCAGTTGGTAGAGCGCAACCTTGCCAAGGTTGAGGTCGCGAGTTCGAGCCTCGTCGTCCGCTCCGGATCAAGGGCCCCGGTCGATGCGACCGGGGCCCTTGTCGTGCCCGGGGTCCTACCAGCTGATGCCGGTCAGCCGCTCGTAGGCCTCCACGTACTTCGACCGCGTCCGCTCCACGACCTCCGCCGGGAGCGGCGGCGGGGGCTGCTCGCCGTGCCGGTCCCAGCCGGAGGCCGGGGAGGTCAGCCAGTCGCGGACGTACTGCTTGTCGAAGGACGGCTGGGCGCGGCCCGGCTCCCAGGTGTCGGCGGGCCAGAAGCGGGACGAGTCGGGGGTCAGCACCTCGTCGGCGAGGACCAGCTCGGCGCCCTCCGCGGCCGCGGTCGCCTCCGCGTAGCCGAACTCGAACTTGGTGTCGGCGAGGATGATGCCCCGCTCACGGGCGATGTCGCGGGCCCGGGCGTACACCGCGAGGGTGATCTGGCGCAGGTTGGCGGCGGGTTCGGGGCCGATCCGGCGGGCGACCTCCTCGTAGCTCACGTTCTCGTCGTGCTCGCCGACCTCGGCCTTGGTCGCCGGGGTGAAGATCGGGGTGGGCAGCTCGGAGCCGTCGGTCAGCCCCTCGGGCAGGGCGAGACCGCAGACGGTGCGGTTGCGCTCGTACTCGGCGAGGCCCGAGCCGGTGAGGTAGCCGCGGGCCACGGCCTCGACCGGGATCATCCGCAGCGACCGGCACACCAGGGTGCGGCCCTGCCAGTCGGCGGGGGCGCCGGGGGGCAGCTCGGTGGACAGGACGTGGTGCGGGACCAGGTCCGCGAGCAGGTCGAACCACCACAGGGAGAGCTGGGTGAGGACCCGGCCCTTGTCGGGGATCTCGGTGGGCAGCACCCAGTCGTACGCGGACATCCGGTCGCTGGCGACCATGACCAGCTCACCGCGCTCGGTCCGGTAGAGGTCGCGCACCTTGCCGGTGTGCAGGTGCTCAAGGCCCGGAACCTGCACCGGTTCGGGCTTTTCGACGAATCCGGACACGCTTCCTCCTGGTGGTTCTGTCCAAGCCACCACGATTCTCCCCCACGTCCTCCCGGCGGTGCGGTCAGCCCCGCCCGCCCCCTCACACCCGCTTGCAGATGCGGTCCAGGAGATTCGCCGTGGCCCGCTGCACCCGCTCGTCCCGGTGGCCCGGCCGGTCCAGCGCCGGGGACCAGGCGAACGTGCCGGAGGCGAACACCAGGGCGCCGCTGGGGGCGCGGTAGAGGGAGGTGTCCTGGTGGCGGGTGGCGCCCTCGCCGTCCTCGTACGGGGAGTGGGCCAGCAGGATGCGGCGCAGGTGCTCGGGCAGCGGGGTGCGCGGGAAGTAGCGGTCGGCCTCGCCCGCGACCAGCCCCGGCAGCTCGTCGCCCTCGGCCGCCCCGGTGGCCTCCCACAGCCAGTGGCCGCCGTTGCGCACGATCAGCGGCCGCGGTTCGGGCACCCGGCCCGCGTACTGGATGCCGATCAGCTGCTGCTCGGGCGCCGCCTCGCGCCACAGCGCGGCACGGCCGGGGCCGCGCCGCTTGCGGCAGGTCAGCAGGCGGTCCGGGCCGGAGGGCGAGGGGGCCAGCTCGACCTGCCAGTACATGGTGTTCGCGGAGAGGAAGACCAGCGAGGTGCCGCTGTCCCGGGCCCGCTCCACGGTGCGCCGCATCGCGGCCGACCAGTACTCGTCGTGGCCGGGGAAGACCAGGCCGCGGTAGCGGGTGGGGTCGACGCTCCCGGCGTGCAGATCGCGGGTCTCGGCGTAGGCCAGGTCGTAGCCGTAGCGCTCGGCCCAGCGGATGAAGTCGTACGCGTGGCCCACGTGCAGCGGCAGCCCCGCGCCCGCGTAGGGCCGGTCGAAGGAGACCGTGACGGCCGCCTCCGACTCGCCGAGCAGCCTGCCCTGCTCGTCCCAGGCGTGGTAGAGGCTGGCGCCGGTGCGGCCGTCCTCCGGGTAGAGGTTGTACGCCTGCCAGGTGAAGTCGGGCAGGACCAGGAGCAGATCGGCGGGGCGGGCGTCGCGGACCGTGAACGGGATGTGGCTGCGGTAGCCGTCCACGGTGGTGAGCACGGCCACGTACGCCCCGAGCTTCCAGTACGAGGGGATCTGCAGCCGCCAGGACAGCCACCAGTGGTGGCAGGAGACGGTGCGGTCGGCGGTGAGCGGCGGCGGCTGCACGATGCCGGACAGCCGCGGACTGGTGGTGATCTTCGACGCGCCGTCGCCGCCGTAGTGGCCGATGCGGTAGATGTCCACGCCGAACTGCTGCGGCGGGTCGACCGTGATGCGGAAGTCGATGGCCTCGCCGGGGGCGGCGGCGGAGGTCGAGGCGAAGCCCTTGATCTGGCGGCGCACATCGTCGGCGGTGCGCGGGCCGGGGATCCGCACCGGGGCCCCGGGGGCGTGGACATGATCCACGTACCAGGGGACCACATGGCCCGTGTCGTCGAAGTAGTTCTCACTGGTGCGCAGCCACGGCAGCGGCCCCTGGCCGAAAGGATCCGTCACCGCGTGGGCCAGCGCCCCGGACTCCCAGCGCCGGATCTGGTCCGTCCCCATCCTCGTTCCCCTCCCTGCGTGCCCCGGCGGCGTCCCGTCGCCTCGCTGCCGTGTGTGCCCGTCCCGCAGGTCCGGGCCTTGTGGGTCCGGGTTCGCGGGTCCGGTCGGTGAACCGGGCTGGTGGTCCGGTCCGCTGGGCCGGGTGGCAGCGACCGGCCCCAGCACATCACATTACGCACTCGCTCCGTCACCGATCGTTGCGAATTCACCAAACGGAAACCATTCATCAGCCATGATTCCGGGCCGACGGGGGCGGATCAGACGAGCCGCACCGGCTTCTCGGGGCGGACGCCGACCTCGGCGAGCCAGCTGCGCAGCGGGGCCGCGTCCCCGTCCTCCACCAGCGTGAGCACCGGATGGGACAGATCGGCGCGGCGGCGGCCGGCCACCAGGAGCGCCGGGCCGTCGAGCCAGTCCAGGCCGGGGGCCGCGCCCGCGGTGTCCACGGCGGCGCAGCAGACCATCGCGGTCACGTGGTCGGCCAGCAGCTCACGGCCGGTGCGGGGCGGCTGGAGCGGGAGCAGCGGCGCGAAACCGTCGATCCAGGGGTCGCCGCCCGCGCCCTCCGCCGTACGGGCCTGGCGGGCCTGTGCGGTGGCCCGGTGGGCGGCGGCCTCCTCGCGGGCCAGCTCCACGGTGAGCCGGGCCGCCAGGTCCTCGCCGAGGCCGTCGGCGCCGGCGGCCGTGGAGTCGGGGGTGGTGGCGGTGAGCCGGTCCATGACCCGGGCCAGGGTCGGCGGGGTGGGGGTGCCGGCGGGGGTCGGCGGCGGGCCGGAGGGGTCCGTGCGCTCCTCCAGGACGCGGTGGAGGCGGGCCGCCTCCTGGCGCCATTTGCGGTCCACGACCTCTTCCGGATACTGGCCCCAGTCGACCGGGGACCAGTCCGGGCCCGGCTCCGGGGGGCCGCCGTGGAAGAGCCGCGCGGCCAGCAGCGAGGTGGCCTCGTCGATCAGGCCGGGTTCCTCCAGCAGATCGCAGGCGGGCCGCTCGCTGAGCCGGGAGGCGAACCCCTCGGCGAGCCGGTCCCGGCGGGACAGCTCGGTCAGCGCCGACACCACGCCAGCGTCCAGCCGGGACGGCCAGCGGCCCATCCGCCAGGCGGGCAGCGCGACCCGGGTCAGCAGCCGGTCCCAGCCCGCGTAGGCGAGGCCCACCTGCTCCTGGGCGACGATCCGCAGCCCGTAGTCGACGGCCTGGGCCCGCTCGGAGGCGGCCGCGGCGACCGCGCGCTCCATCTGGGCGGCGTGGTCCCGGCAGCCGCGCAGCAGCAGCCGGGCGATCCAGCCGATGAAGGCGAGGGCGGGGCGGCGGACGGCCCGGCCGAGCGGGGTGCCGGTGTCGCCGCCGCTCGCCGGGTCGTCGTCGCCGGACGCGGAGACCGCCACGGCGGCGTCCAGCCCGCGCACGAAGCGGCGGGCGGCGGCTATGTCCGGGTGGACGGAGGGGCCGGTGCCCGCCACCACGGGCGCGAGCAGCGCGCGCAGCTCGGCGACCCGCATCCACCACAGGAAGGGCGAGCCGATCACCAGGACCGGGGCCCGGGGCGCACGGCGCTCCTGCCGGTCCGCCCGGGAGCGGCCGCTTCCGAGACGGTCCGCCCGGTCCGTGGCCGGCGGCCCCACGGTGTGCACCGCGCGGGACGCCCCGGGCGGGGGCCGGTCCTCGCCGCGGCGGCCTTCGTGCGCCGGATGCGCGCGGTCCTCCAGCCAGCTGTCGCAGTCCGGGGTGAGCGCTATGGCGGAGGGCGCGGGCACCTCCAGCCGCTCCGCCAGATCGCGGACCAGCCGGTACAGGTCCGGGGCCGTCTCCTCGGCGATGGGGACCGTGGGCGTGAGCGCCGGTTTCGCCCGGACGACCACGGCGGCCACCGCCGCCGCCAGCAGCAGGACCAGCAGGGCACCGCCGACCACCGCCCAGCGCAGCGCGGTCCAGCCCTCGTCGTGCGAACCGCCGCCGATGCGCCCGGTGGCGCTGCCCGCCAGCAGCACGACCGCCACCGCGGCCGGAAGGAGGGCGACCGCGAGCGCGGCGCCCCGGATGCGCAGTACGGCGAGGGCACGGGCGCGCGCCGCCAGTGCTCCTGCTTCCGGACCTGCCACGGTTCTCATCACCCCCTCCTGTCCGGCCGGTGGTTGAACAGCGGACGACGGCGGCGTTTGTCTATCCCCCCACTGTGGCACCGGCCGCCCGCTCCGCAATGCCGATGGGCCAGTTGCCGCACCTCGCCTGAGCGGCACAGTAGTTGGAGGGCGGGCGTGCGTCAGCAGGATGCGGAAGCCCTCACCCGATGGAATGGCCTTGGGCGGAACCGGGAACCCGGTCGGGTTCGGGTGGGACCGCCGCGCCCGGATGCCGCGCCCGGAGGGTGGGTCCGTGCGCTCAGACGCCCTCGGAGGCCGCCTTCGCCGCGATGTCGGTCCGGTGGTGGGAGCCGTCCAGCCCGATGCGGGACACCGCCCGGTACACCCGCTCCCGGGCCTTGGCCAGGTCGGAGCCGGACGCGGTGACGGACAGCACACGGCCGCCCGCGCTCACCACGTCGCCGGACGCGCCGTCCCGCCGGGTGCCCGCGTGCAGTACGTACGCCTTGGGCCCGTCCTCCGCGGCCACCTCGTCAAGACCGGTGATCGGGTCGCCGGTGCGCGGGGTGCCGGGGTAGTTGTGCGAGGCGATCACGACGGTCACCGCGGCGCCGTCGCTCCAGCGCAGCGGCGGCTCGGCGGCCAGCGCACCGGTCGCGGCGGCCTTCAGCAGACCGGCCAGGGGGGTCTTCAGCCGGGCCAGCACGACCTGGGTCTCCGGGTCGCCGAAGCGCGCGTTGAACTCGATGACCCGTACGCCGCGCGAGGTGATCGCGAGCCCCGCGTACAGCAGCCCGGAGAAGGGCGTACCGCGGCGGCGCAGCTCGTCGACGGTGGGCTGGCAGACCGTGGCCACGATCTCGTCGACCAGGGCGGGGTCGGCCCAGGGCAGCGGGGAGTAGGCGCCCATGCCGCCGGTGTTCGGGCCCTCGTCGCCGTCGTACGCCCGCTTGAAGTCCTGGGCGGGCTGGAGCGGCACCACGGTCTCGCCGTCGGTCACCGCGAACAGCGACACCTCGGGGCCGTCCAGGAACTCCTCGATCACCACGCGTCCGCAGGCCAGCGCGTGCTCGCGGGCGGCCGCCAGGTCGCCGGTCACCACGACGCCCTTGCCCGCGGCGAGGCCGTCGTCCTTGACCACGTACGGCGGGCCGAAGGCGTCCAGGGCCTCGTCGACCTCGGCGGGGGTGGTGCAGACGTAGGCGCGGGCGGTGGGCACACCGGCCGAGGCCATGACGTCCTTCGCGAACGCCTTCGACCCCTCCAGCCGCGCCGCCTCGGCGGACGGCCCGAAGGCCGGGATGCCGCGGGCGCGCACGGCGTCGGCGACGCCCGCGACGAGCGGCGCCTCCGGGCCGACGACCACCAGCTCGGCCTCCAGCGCGGCGGCCAGGTCGGCGACGGCGGCGCCGTCGAGGACGTCGACGGCGTGCAGCTCGGCGACCTCCGCGATGCCGGCGTTGCCGGGCGCGCAGTGCAGGGCGGTGACGTCGGGATCGAGGGAGAGGGAGCGGCACAGGGCGTGTTCGCGGGCGCCGCCGCCGATGACGAGGACCTTCACGGTAGGCACCCTACGGCCTCCCCCGTCCGGGCGGCCCGGCCGGGTCGGGGGGCGGGACGGGCGGGCCGGGGCGCGGGGCGGGGCGGGCGGGCACTCTTTCGGGTGAGCGGGAATGAGGCCCTATATCCGATGTCCACCACTTACGGGCGGAATACCCGTGATCGTGGCCGCGTGGCCAGCCGTTCGGCGGTAGGAATGGTCGTCGCGCGCCAGCCGCGCGCCAGGAGCAACGCCGCCGCAGAGGGAGTGCACGGGTGAGTCAGCCGGAGATGCAACCCGAGGAACTCCCTCGGCAGGAGGGGGCGAGGACGCGGGAGGACCTGATCGGCCGGCCGTTCCCGCACGGCGACTGGGGGGAGCCCGCCGAGCGCCTGGACGAGCTGTACCGGTGGGTCGAGGAGGGCGCGCTGCGGGTGGGCGACTGGTATCTCGTCGACCGGCTGTGGAAGCGGCGGGCCGCCCGGGCGCTGCGGGCGGGGGCCGCGACGGGGGCGGTGGCGGGCGCCGTGCTGCCGCTGCTGGAGCTGAACGGGGCGCTGGGCGCCGGGGCCGGGTGGGGCGCGCTGGCGCTGCTGCTGGCCGTGGCGTGCGTGGGCTGCGACCGGTATTTCGGGCTGACGTCCGGCTGGATGCGGGACGTGGCCACGGCGCAGGCGGTGCAGCGGCGGCTGGAGTCGCTGCAGTTCGACTGGGCGTCGGAGAGCGTCCGGGAGGTGCTGGGCCCGACGGAGGGCACCGCGTCCGAGGCCGTGGAGCGGTGTCTGGCGGTGCTGCGGCGGTTCTGCGAGGACGTCTCGGAGCTGGTGCGGACGGAGACCGCGGGCTGGATGGTGGACTTCGGCTCGGGGTCGGCGCCGATGTTCACGCATTCGCTGTTCACCCGGTCGCTGGTGGCCCAGGGCTCCCGCCCGGACGGCGGGAGCCCCGCGCACCGCTTTCCGCTGCCGCCGGGCAGCACCCGGCCCAACATGCCGCGGCAGCGTCCTCCGGAGCCGCCCCGCTGAGGCCGGGCGGCTCAGCTGAAGAGGATCATCGAGCCCTGGCTCAGGCTGCGGGTCGCGGCCGCGTGCAGCCCCAGCCAGACATGGCGTTCGCGGGCGAACGGGCTGTCCTCGTACGGTCCGGGCGCGGCCGGTTCCTCCAGGCTGGTCGGCCGGGCGGGGGGCGTGGGGGCGGCCGGGGGGTTGCCCGGGTCGATCCCGAGCGCCGGGGCGACGGCCTCCAGTTCGCGCAGCAGCCCATGACTGGATCCCAGGGGGCCGCCGCCCTCCATGAGTTCGTCGTTGGCCAGCGGGGAGGGGAAGTCGACGGGGACGTAGGCGCCCGCGTGGTCGTAGTGCCACACCAGGTGCGACTGCTGGGCCGTGGGCTCGAACATCTCCAGCAACTGCTCGTAGTCCCCGCCGAGTTCGTCGACCGGGGCGACCTCCAGGCCGCACAGCTGCAACAGGTAGGCGCGGCGCAGGAAGTGGAGCGCGTCGTAGTCGAATCCCGCTACCGGGGCGACGTCCCCGGACAGGCCCGGCATGTAGCCGAGGACGGGCACCGGCGGCAGACCGGCCTCACCGAGTGCCTTGTCGTAGGTTGCGATCTCGTCGGCGAAGGGATTGTCGGGGCTGTGGCACAGCACATCGACGAGGGGGACCAGCCAGAGGTCACAGGCCACGCGATCTCACTCTCGTATCCGTATGGTCGCTGGTCGCTTCAGCGTAGTGCCCCGGGTACGCGGCGCGAAGAGCGCCGACGGCGGCTCTCACCCCCCGGGGTTCCCTCAGGGGGTGCCGGTGACCAACCGCTCGATCAGCGCACGGAAGTGCGCGTTGTACGCCGCTATCAGCCGCTCGGAGGCCGTGGGATCACCACGGGTGACGGCCGTGGTCAGCTCGCAGTGGCCCGCCCACAGCTCGCCGCGCAGATCGGGGACCCGGCGCAGATAGGGCACGGTGAAGACCCAGGTCTGCATCCGCAGCCGCTGCAGGAAGTCGGTGATGTACGGGTTGCCGACCAGCCCGCAGATCTCGCGCCAGAAGCGCAGGTCGTAGCCGATGAGGATGTCGAGGTCACCGGCGCGGGCGGCCCGCTCGGCGGCCTCGGCCCGGCGCCGCACCGAGGCCAGGGACTGCGGATTCATGGTGCTCAGCGTCTGCTCGACGGCATGCCGGAACAGCCCCTCGACGACCATGGCGCGGGCGTCGACCATGTGCCGGAAGTCCTTGATGGTGAACTCGTGGACCTTGAAGCCCCGGTGTTCCTCGACGTCCAGCAGCCCCTGGGAGCACAGGTCGAGCAGGGCCTCGCGGACCGGGGTCGCGGAGACGCCGTAGTGGTCGGCCATCTCCTTGACGGTGAACTGCCGCCCCGCCGGCAGTCTGCCCGCGAGCACCTCGTCACACAGCGCGTCGGCGATCTGCTGCCGCAGGGTGTTCCGCTTGACCGGGCTGGTGCCGGGCACGGGCATCGAGGACCGTCTCCTTCCGCGGCCGTCGTGTCATGTCATCCGGAAGCGGACGGCCCTCGCATCACGATATGCGAGGGCCGTTGCGCAAAGTACGCAGAGTCAGGTGGTGGTCTACACCGGACGGCTATATGTGGCTATGGGGCGTGAAGAGGACGTGACGCCCCGGTGAGGGCGCGGCTACGCGGTGTGGGCGTCCGCCGCGTTCAGCGCCTCGTCCAGAATGGCCAGACCCTCCTTGGCCTCGGACTCGGTGACCGTGCACGGCGGCACCACATGCGTGCGGTTCATGTTCACGAACGGCCACAGCCCGCCGCGCTTGCAGGCGGCCGCGAAGTCGGCCATGGGCTGGTTGGCCGGGCCGCTCGCGTTGTACGGGACGAGCGGTTCGCGCGTCTCCTTGTCCTTGACCAGATCGAGCGCCCAGAAGACGCCCAGACCGCGCACCTCGCCGACCGACGGGTGGCGCTCGGCGATCTCCCGCAGGGCCGGGCCGATCACGTTCTCCCCGATCGCGGCCGCGTTCTCCACGATGCCCTCCTCCGCCATCGCGTTGATGGTGGCGACGGCCGAGGCGCAGGCGAGCGGGTGCCCGGAGTAGGTGAGGCCGCCCGGGTAGGGCCGCTGGTCGAAGGTGGCGGCGATCTCGGCCGAGATGGCGACGCCGCCGAGCGGCACATAGCCGGAGTTGACGCCCTTGGCGAAGGTCAGGAGGTCCGGGGTGACACCGAAGTGGTCGGCCGCGAACCAGTGGCCGGTGCGGCCGAAGCCCGCCATCACCTCGTCCAGGATGAAGACGATCCCGTACCGGTCGCAGATCTCCCGGACCCCGGCCAGATAGCCGGGCGGCGGCACCATGATCCCGGCGGTGCCGGGGATGGTCTCCAGGATGATCGCGGCGATGCCGGACGGGCCCTCGTAGGCGATGGTGTCTTCCAGGTGGCGCAGCGCGCGCTCGCACTCCTGCGCCTCGTTCTCGGCGTGGAACGGCGAGCGGTAGAGGAACGGCGCCCAGAAGTGGACGACACCGGCGGACGCGGTGTCGGAGGGCCAGCGGCGCGGGTCGCCGGTCAGGTTGATCGCGGCGGCGGTGGCTCCGTGGTACGAGCGGTAGGCGGACAGCACCTTGGAGCGGCCGGTGTGCAGCCGGGCCATGCGGACCGCGTTCTCGACCGCCTCGGCGCCGCCGTTGGTGAAGAAGATCTTGTCCAGGTCGCCGGGGGTGCGCTCGGCGACCAGCCGCGCCGCCTCGGACCGTACGTCGACGGCGAAGCCCGGCGCGATCGTGCACATCTTCGCCGCCTGCTCCTGGATCGCGGCGACGACCTTGGGGTGCTGGTGGCCGATGTTGGTGTTGACCAGCTGGCAGCTGAAGTCGAGGTAGCGGTTGCCCTCGTAGTCCCAGAAGTACGAGCCGTCGGCGCCCGCGATCGCGAGCGGGTCGATCAGCCCCTGCGCGGACCAGGAGTGGAAGACGTGGGCGCGGTCGGCAGCCTTGACGGCGGCGCCGGCGGCGGGATCGGGGCTGGGGTGCGTGGGCGGCACGGACACGTTCGCTACCTCGGATCGCTCGCGGGTCTGGGGTGCCCCCAGCGTACGGAGCCCCCGGACCGGCCGCACACCGCCAAAGTGTCCGGGTTCGGCCCGGTGACCCGGCAGTGTGTCGGGGACGCGGTGCGCCCGCGGGACCTCGTATGCGCGGGGCGCGCATACGGAACCGATAACGGATCGCCCGCGTCGTCCACTTCGCTCTCAGCCGCCCTTATTCTCTCCTGGGGGCTGATCAGGGGGATCAGGGAAGGGACGTTCGTCAGCATGGAAGACCTGGGGGCGGAAGACCCACGCTGGATCGGCGAGTACCGACTGCTCAGGCGGCTGGGCGCGGGCGGCATGGGCCGGGTGTTCCTGGCGTACTCGGCGCGGGGCCGTACGGTCGCGGTGAAGCTCGTACAGACCGAACTCGCGCAGCAAGCGGAATTCCGGCGGCGGTTCACCCAGGAAGTGCGGGCGGCCCAGCGGGTGGGCGGCGAATGGACGGCCCCCGTGCTCGACGCCGACACCGAGGCCGCCACCCCGTGGGTCGCCACCGGGTACATCGCCGGGCCCTCGCTGCACTCCATCGTCGCCGAGTCCGGTCCCCTGCCCGAGCGGACCGTGCGCATCCTCGGCAACGGCCTCACCCGCGCCCTGCGGTCCATCCACGGCGCCGGTCTCGTCCACCGGGACCTCAAGCCCTCCAACGTCCTCATCACCATCGACGGCCCGCGCGTCATCGACTTCGGCATCGCCCGCGCCCTGGAGACCGTCACCGACGGCATCCTCACGCGCAGCGGCGCCGTCGTCGGCTCACCGGGCTTCATGTCGCCCGAGCAGGTGCGCGGCGAACGCGTCACCCCCGCCAGCGACGTCTTCTGCCTCGGCTCGGTGCTCGCCTTCGCCGCCACCGGCCGCCAGCCCTTCGGCACCGCCGACAGCGGTGTGCACGCGGTGATGTACCGCATCGCCCAGGAGGAGCCCGATCTGACCGGGCTGCCGGAGGGGCTGCGCGAGCTGGTCACCGACTGC
Organism: Streptomyces sp. NPDC019937; assembly: GCF_040631655.1. Classification (NCBI taxonomy): domain Bacteria; kingdom Bacillati; phylum Actinomycetota; class Actinomycetes; order Kitasatosporales; family Streptomycetaceae; genus Streptomyces; species Streptomyces sp. NPDC019937. The sequence goes on along the minus strand of NZ_JBEYAL010000027.1, from coordinate 34,323 downwards.
CTGCGCAAGACCCCGGAGGAACGCCCCGGCCTGGACGCGCTGCTGGACCGCACCGCCGGTCCCAAGGGCGAGGCGGGCGCGGACGCCGAACCCTGGCTGCCGGGCGGCCTCGTCGCCCAACTCGGCCGCCACGCGGTGCAGCTGCTCGACGTGGAGACGCCCGCGTCCCCGGTACCGCCCGCCGTGCCCGCCCCGCCGCCGCTCCCGCCGACGGCGGGCGCCGTCCCGCCGCCGCCACCGGGTCCGCCGTCGGCCACGTCGTACCCCCTGGCCCCGCCCCCGCCCAGCACCCCGCCCCCGGCGGCCGCCCCGCCGCGGCCCCCGTCCGCCCCGCCGCGGACGGCGGAGCCGCGGGAGGAGGCGCCTGACGCCCCGGCTTCGGGTCCCGGCCGGGATGCGGCCCCGGCCGCGGGGCCGCCGCAGGGCGGGCGGCAGGGACCGGGGTCGCCGCAGGGAGAGCCGCAGGGCGCGGGCCCGTACGCCGCCGGAGGCCCGGCCGCAGGCCCGCAGGGAGAGCCGCGGGCCGCCGCCGGACAGCACGCCGCGGGGCCGCAGGCCGCCGGGTCGCCGCAGGCCACCGCGCCGCACGGCGCCGCCGGGTCGCCGCAGGCCACCGCGCCGCACGGCGCCGCCGGGGCGCCGCAGGCCACGCCGCCGCACGGCGTCGCCGCCACCCCGCCGCACGGCGGGCCGCAGGGCCCCGGGCCGTACGGGGCCGGGTCGCCGCAGGGCGCGCCGCAGGCGTTCGGGCCGCCCGAGGTCACGTCGTTCGGGCCGCCTACGACGCCCGGCGGACCCGGCGGCCCCAGTGGCCCCGGGGCGCCGGAGCCCCGGCAGCGGGGGCGGCGTAAGACGGTCGTCGTCGCGTCGGCCGCGCTGGCCACGTTGCTCATCGCCGGGGCGGCGGCCGTCGCCGTGGTGAAGTCCAACGACGACAAGGGCGAGCAGGCCACCGACTACGACAAGGCGACCCACACCGCGCCCGCCGCGGGCCCCGCGAAGTCGAAGGCGCCCGGCGGGGGTTCGGGGTCGCCGGGGCCGTCGTCCACCGAGCTGGGCTCGGCCGGGGACGTGCCGCGGAGCTATCTGGGCGCCTGGGAGGGCGAGATCAAGCAGGACGGCGACGCCACCGGCAAGATCCGCCGGATCGTCCTCTCCCAGGGCGCGGTCGGCTCGTCGGTGGCGGACACGATGATGTCCGAGCCGGACAAGTTCTGCCGGAGTTCGGCGACCCTCAAGTCGGCGGACAGCCTGCTGGTGATCGAGGACGAGGACGTGTCGCTCAGCGTCCCGGACGAGGCGTGCGGCGCCGTCGGGGAGCAGACCCTGCGGCTGGGGGACGACGGCTCGCTCGCGTGGAACACCACCGACGGCTCCGCGGAGGCGACGCTGCGCCCCTCGAAGACCGGGGACGCGCCCGTACCGGCCGTCTACGAGGGCACGTGGCTGGCCAAGGACGCGTTCGGGGAGAAGGGCGCCACCCGGAAACTGACCATCGGTCAGGGCGCCATCGGCACCGCGGTGGCCGAGCAGATCGGCGACAGCAGCAAGTACCACTGCGAGGGCAAGCGGATGCTGGCCTCGGTCGGGAAGGGCCTGGTGCTGAGCCCCATCAAGATCACGAAGGCCACGCCGGAGGATCTGTGCGAGCCGGGAACCTCGCTCACTTTCACGGCGTCTGGAAAGGACAAGCTGCGCGTCGTGTATGAAGATCCCGACAGCTTCAGCGATGAGACGATGACCCAGACCTTCACCCGTCTGAACTGATCGGCCGATCGGCGTACGGGGACCATCGGCACACGGACAGGAGCCACACCGCGATGGAAAACCTCGGGGCCCAGGACCCGCGGTGGATCGGCGAGTACCAACTGCTCGGCAGGCTCGGCGAGGGCGGAATGGGCAAGGTGTACCTCGCCCGTTCGTCCCGTGGCCGTACCGTCGCCGTGAAGCTGGTGCAGGCCGAACTCGCCCGGCAAGCGGACTTCCGGGGCCGCTTCAAGCGTGAGGTGGAGGCGGCGAGACGGGTGGGCGGCCAGTGGACCGCGCCCGTGCTCGACGCCGACACCGAGGCCGCCGTGCCCTGGGTGGCCACGGGGTACATCGGCGGACCGTCCCTCCACGAGGTGGTGGCCGAGGACTTCGGGGCGCTGCCCGAGCAGTCGGTGCGGGTCCTGGCGCACGGCCTGTCGCTGGCGCTGCGCGACATCCACGGCGCGGGGCTGGTCCATCGCGATCTCAAGCCGTCCAACATCCTGATCACGATCGACGGCCCGCGGGTCATCGACTTCGGCATCGCCCGCGCCCTGGACGCGGTGGGCGGCGGGAACAGCAATCTGACGGTGACGGGCGCGGTCGTCGGGTCGCCGGGGTTCATGTCGCCGGAGCAGGTGCGCGGCGAGACGGTGACCGTGGCGAGCGATGTGTTCTGCCTGGGGTCGGTGCTCGCGTTCGCGGCCACCGGGCGGCAGCCGTTCGGCCGGGTGGACAGCGGCATACACGCCCTGATGTACCGAATAGCCCAGGAGGAACCCGACCTGGACGGGCTGCCCGAGGGGCTGCTGGGCCTGGTGAGCGCCTGTCTGAGCAAGGACCCCACGCAGCGCCCTTCGGTGCCGGACCTCATCGCGTACACCGAGGCGGCCGCGCCCGATCCCGCCGAGCCGTGGCTGCCGGGCGGGCTGCTGGCCCGGCTCGGCCGGGACGCGCTGCAGCTGCTGGAGGCCGAGAACCCGTACCAGCAGGCGACGGCCCCGGCGCCCACCCCGCAGCAGAGCGCGTACGCCACTCCCCAGACCCCTTCCGCGTACGCCACGCCCCAGACGCCTTCCGCCTACGCCACTCCGAGCCGCCCGGCGGCGTCCGGGTACCCGATGGGCGGGGCCGCGGGACCGCTGGGGCAGCAGCCGGGCGGGCCGTGGGCGCAGCAGGGCGGCGGCTACCAGCCCCCGGCCGTCCCGCCGGAGCAGGGCGGGAAGGTGCGCTCGGTGCGTGCGCTGGGGAACACCCTGGTGGGCGTGTTCAGCCTGTGGGTGCTGCTGACGATCAGCGATCTGTATCTGCGGATGTCGCAGTTCGGCGCGCTCCGCGACCTGGCCGACGACGAGGGATCCGCCGCCGCGGTCGGCCGCAGGTCGGCGGCGATCAGCTCGCTGGACGGCGCGCTGGGCATGTGTGTGGTCGCGCTCGTCGTGCTGTGGCTGGTGTGGTTCCGGCGTACGTACATCAACGCCACGGTGCTGTCCCCCGGCCGGCTGCGGTTCGGCAGTGGCTACGCCGTCGGGGCGTGGTTCATCCCGGTCGCGATGCTGTGGATCCCCAAGCAGATCGCGAACGACATCTGGACCGGCAGCACTCCCCCGGGCCCCGGACGGGTCTCCCGCGCGGCGCTGCACTGGTGGTGGATGTTCTTCGTGCTGATGTGCTTCTCCGCCCCGTCCGCCGGTCTGCTGGAGGTCATCGTCGAGGGCGACAACGAGGACCGGCGGATCGGGGTCGCGGGTCACATCGCGGACGACGTCGTCTCGCTGCTGGCCGCGGCGCTGGCCGTCGTCGTGGTGGTGAAGCTGACCGGGATGCAGGAGAGGCGGCGGGCGGCGCGGCGGCAGCAGCACCAGCCGGTGCCCGCCGGGGTCTTCGGCCCGCCCGTGGTCTGATCCGCGTGATACGACGACGGCCCGCACAGGGGGTGCGGGCCGCGGCCGTAGCCCTCGACGGCGGGCTCAGAGGAACGAGTTGATCTGGATGGTCTCGTCGCGGCCCGGACCGACGCCGATCGCCGAGATGGGCGCGCCGGACATGTCCTCCAGCGCCTGCACATACTTCTGCGCGTTCTTGGGCAGGTCGTCGAAGGTCTTGGCCTGGGTGATGTCCTCCGACCAGCCCGGCAGCGTCTCGTAGATCGGCTTGGCGTGGTGGAAGTCGGTCTGGCTGTACGGCAGTTCCTCGACCCGCTTGCCGTCGATCTCGTACGCCACGCACACCGGGATCCGCTCCCAGCCGGTGAGCACGTCGAGCTTGGTGAGGAAGAAGTCGGTGAGCCCGTTGACCCGGGTCGCGTAGCGCGCGATGACCGCGTCGAACCAGCCGCAGCGCCGGTCGCGGCCGGTGGTGACACCGCGCTCGCCGCCGATGGTGCGCAGCTTCTCGCCGTCCTCGTCCAGCAGCTCGGTCGGGAAGGGGCCCGCGCCGACGCGCGTGGTGTAGGCCTTGAGGATCCCGATCACCCGGTTGATCTTCGTCGGCCCGACGCCGGTACCGGTGCAGGCACCGCCCGCGGTCGGGTTGGAGGAGGTGACGAAGGGGTACGTGCCGTGGTCGACGTCGAGCAGGGTGCCCTGGCCGCCCTCGAAGAGCACGACCTGGCCCTGGTCGACGGCGTTGTTGAGGATCAGGGTGGTGTCGGCGACGTAGCCGCCGAGCTGGTCGGCGTACCCCAGCAGCTCCTCGACCACCTGGTCCACGGCGATGGCGCGGCGGTTGTAGAGCTTGGCGAGCACCTGGTTCTTGAAGTCGAGCGCGGCCTCGACCTTCTGCCGCAGGATCGACTCGTCGAAGATGTCCTGGACCCGGATGCCGACGCGGTTGATCTTGTCGGCGTAGGACGGGCCGATGCCGCGGCCGGTGGTGCCGATCTTCCGCTTCCCGAGGAAGCGTTCCGTCACCTTGTCGATGGTGGTGTGATACGGCGTGATCAGGTGGGCGTTACCACTGATCAGCAGCTTGGACGTGTCGACGCCGCGCTCGTTCAGCCCGCTCAGCTCGGAGAGCAGGACCGCGGGGTCGATGACGACGCCGTTGCCGATGACGGGGGTACATCCGGGCGAGAGGATGCCGGACGGGAGCAGGTGGAGGGCGTACTTCTGGTCGCCGACCACCACCGTGTGGCCCGCGTTGTTGCCGCCCTGGTAGCGGACCACGTAGTCAACCGAACCACCGAGCAGGTCGGTGGCCTTTCCCTTGCCCTCGTCACCCCACTGAGCACCGAGCAGCACAAGTGCGGGCACAGGCGTACACCCCTTCCGGGCGGGGCATGTCCAACGTGCGTGGTGGCGTGCGTCACCACAAGAGCCGTCGAACCGGTGCCCCGGATAGACGAAGCCCCTGGCGCAACAGCGACAGGGGCTCTTGCACCGAGAGATTACCTGAGGAAGGACCGAGGTGTCGGCTCCAGACCCCTGGCACTCTCCGCCGGACACCGTCCGGGGGCGCCGCCTGCTCATGGTCATCGACCCCACCGCCCGGCGAACGGACGGGGAGTCGGTGCGCATCGCGAAAGATGTGCTGTGTGCGGGCGCGCAGACGAAAATCTGCCTGCCGGACGGCCCCGAGGAAGTCGAGCGGGCGCTGGCCCGGCGCGGCGGCCGGCGGCCGGTGGTGGTGGGCGACGACCGGGCCCTGCTACGGGTCGTGGAGATGCTGCACCGGCAGCGCGAGCTGGCGGACGCGGCGCTGTCGGTCGTGCCCGTCGGCGGGACGGCCGCGGTCGCCCTCGCCCACGCCCTCGGCGTGCCGACGGACGCGGTCGCGGCGGCGCGCACGGTGCTCGACGGCGCCGCCAGCCCGCGTGACCTGCTGGTGGACGAGAGCGGCGGGGTGGTCCTCGGCGGCTTGCGCATCCCCGGCGACGGCGCGGCCGGTACGGCGCCACCGGGCCCGGCCGGGCCGTACGGACCGTCCGGCGCCCCCGGTACGGGGCCGGGCGGCGCGGACGGCGGCGTGAGCGGTGGCGGCGCGGGCGGCGGGGCGGGGGGCTGCGACTGCGGCTGCGATCCGTACGCCGAGGACCCGGGCGCTACCGGGCCGGGCGGCGGGTCCGGGCCCGGCGGCGAGGCCGGTCCGGGGCGTACGGGCGGCTGCGCGGCGGGCGGCCACCACCCCTGGTGGACCCCGGCGGCGCGCACCGCGCGGACGGCGCTGACCCTGCTGTCGCTGCCGGTCATCGGGCTCGGCGCGGGCGGCCGGGGGCGCCGGGCGCAGCCGCCGCCGCAGCGGCTGCGGGTCGAGGCGGACGGGGTGCTGCTGACCGATCTGGACCGGCGGGTCGAGGGGGTCTCGGTGTCGACGGCCGAGCCGGGCGGCGGGCTGGCCGAGGTGGTGGTCCATCCGCACGCGGGCGACGGCGCCGGGGGGCCGGTGCGGGCGCGGGCCCGCGCCGTGACCGTCTCCGGCCAGGACTTCCGCTACCACTCGGACGCGCTGGTGCGCGGCCCGGTGCGCAGCCGGACCTGGACGGTGCTCGCCGGGGCGTGGCACCTGACCCTGCCGCACCACCGGTGACCGGCCGGTGGGCCAGGGTGATCGTTACTGCTTCCCGGCCCCGCCGCGGGCCGCCTGGTGGGCGCGCCAGCGGTCCAGCATCGTGCGCAGTTCGCTCTGCATGAACTCGAAGAATTCGGCGGTCTCGGACACCCGCTGCCCGGCCGGGGTGTCCGGGCCGAGGATCTTCGCCCCGTCCCGCATGGTGGACTCCCACCGCACGAGCAGCTGGTCGCGGCGGGACAGCGACTCGTACCAGGTCGCGCTGTAGAGCCGGTAGCGCTCGCGCCGGGAGCCCGGTTCCCGCTCCCGCGCGACCAGATCGACCTGGGCGAGGTAGCGGATCGCGCCGGAGACGGCGGCCGGGCTGATCTGAAGCTGCTCGGCGAGTTCGGCGGAGGTGAGCGCGCCGGCGTCGGAGACGAGCAGCGCGGCGAAGACGCGGGCGCCCATCCGCTGCATCCCGGCCTCGACGAGGTCGGCCGCGAACCGCTCGACGAACCGGGACACCGCCTCGCCGTCCCGTGCGTCCTGCGCTTGGTCGTGTGCTTGGTCGTGCGCGCGGCCCGATTCGATCATCTCGCTCACCGGCTCATCATCTCCTCTCCTCGTCATATCATCATAAGTTTATACAGTTCCTTAACTTCACAAATTTGTGAAAGTAGCGTACCTTCGCCACCATGACGACGGCAATCTCCGTGTCCGGCCTGCACAAGTCCTTCGGCCGGACCCATGCGTTGGACGGCCTCGACCTCGAAGTCGAGGCGGGCGAGGTCCATGGCTTCCTCGGGCCCAACGGCGCCGGGAAGTCCACCAGCATCCGGGTCCTGCTCGGACTGCTGCGCGCCGACTCCGGTGCTGTCCAGCTCCTCGGCAAGGACCCCTGGCACGATGCGGTCGACCTCCACCAGCACATCGCGTACGTCCCCGGAGACGTCACCCTGTGGCGCAGCCTGAGCGGTGGCGAGGTCATCGACCTGTACGGGCGGCTCCGCGGCGGTCTTGACCAGACCCGGCGCAAGCGGCTGCTGGAGCGGTTCGAGCTGGACCCGACCAAGAAGGGCCACACCTACTCCAAGGGCAACCGCCAGAAGGTCGCGCTGGTCGCCGCCTTCGCCTCCGAGGTCGAGCTGCTGATCCTCGACGAGCCGACCTCCGGGCTCGACCCGCTGATGGAGGAGATCTTCCGCGAGTGCGTGGCCGAGGAGCGCGACCGCGGGCGCACCGTGCTGCTCTCCAGCCACATCCTCAGCGAGGTCGAGGCGCTGTGCGACCGGGTCAGCATCATCCGCAAGGGCAGGCGGGTCGAGTCCGGCTCGCTCGCCGAGCTGCGCCATCTGACGCGTACGTCGGTGACCGCGGAGCTGGCCGCCCCGCCCAGCGGGCTGTCCGGGCTGCCCGGCGTCCACGGCCTCGACGTCCAGGACCGGCGGGTCAGCCTCCAGGTCGACTCCGACAACCTGGACGCCGTGCTGCGCCGGCTCACCGAGGCGGGGGTGCGCAGCCTCACCTCCACCCCGCCCACCCTGGAAGAGCTGTTCCTCCGTCACTACCAGGACGACATCACCCGCACCGGCGCCGGGACCGGCACCGGCGCCGGCACGGAAGAGGCGATCGCCCGATGACCGCCGTAGCCGACGCGCGGGTCACCGGCCGGGCCCGCGGCTCGTCCCGCGATCTGACCGGCACAGGCACCCTGCTGCGGCTCGCGCTGCGCCGTGACCGGATCATGATGCCGGTGTGGGTGCTGTGCCTCGGGCTGACCGCCTCCAGCACCGTCAGCCGCCTCGACAGCGCCTACGACACCCCCGCCCGACGCGCCCGGCTCGTCCAGGACATGAACGGCAACGGGGCGACCCGCGCGCTGTTCGGCACCGCCTTCGGCGACTCGCTCGGCGCGCTCACCGTCTGGCGGGTGGGCGCCTTCCTCGCGGTGTTCGCCGCGATCATGAGCCTGCTCATCGTCATCCGGCACACCCGCGAGGAGGAGGAGACCGGCCGCCAGGAGGCGCTGTCCTCGTGCGTCGTCGGCCGCCGCGCCGGTCTCACCGCGGCCCTGCTCACCGTGGCCATCGCCAACGCCGCCGTCACCCTGCTCATCGCGGGCGGCCTCGCGGGCCAGGGCGGCAGCGGGGCGGTCGCCCTGGGGCTGGCCGTCGGCCTGTCCGGGATGGCCTTCGGCGGTCTGGCCGCCGTCGCCGCCCAGCTCACCGAGAGCGCGCGGCTCGCCCGGGGGCTCTCCTCGGCCGCCGTCGGCGTGGCGTTCGTGCTGCGCATGGCGGGCGACGCCGCCGAGGACGGCTCCAAGGGCTCCGGTCATCTGCTGGTCTGGCTCTCGCCGCTGGGCTGGGCCGAGTACGCCCGGCCGTTCGCGGCCGAGCGCTGGTGGCCCCTGCTGCTGATCGCGGTGCTGGCCGCCGCGTCCATCTCCCTCGCGTACACCCTCGCGGGCCGCCGCGACGTCGGCGCCAGCTTCTACGCGACCCGCCCCGGACCACCCGCCGCGGGCCCGTTCCTGCGCGGCGTCTTCGGCCTGGCCTGGCGCCTCCAGCGCGGCGCCCTGGCCGGCTGGGCCGCCGGGTTCGTCTTCGCCGGCGCCCTCTTCGGCGCCATCTCGGACGGCGCCGACGGCTTCCTCGGCGACAGCGACCAGACCCGCGAGATCATCGAGCGCATGGGGGGCGCCCAGGGCCTCAACGACGCCTTCCTGGCCGCCATGGTCGGCGTCCTCGGCACCATCCTCACCGTCTACACCGCCGGTTCCGTGCTGCGGCTGCGCAGCGAGGAGACCGACCAGCGGGCCGAACCGCTGCTGTCCAACGCCGTCAGCCGGGTCCGCTGGGCCGCCAGCCACCTGGTCATCGCCTACCTCGGCCCGGTCGCCGTGCTCGCCGTCGGCGGTCTCGCGCTGGGCCTGGGCTACGGGCTGGCGGCGGGCGACGTGGGCGGCTCGCTGCCGCGCGTCCTGGGCGCCGCCCTCTCCCAGACCCCGGCGGTGTGGCTGATCACCAGCCTGACGGTCCTGATCGTCGGGGCGCTGCCGACGTACTCGGCCGCCTCCTGGGGCCTGGTCGGCTGGGTCGCCGCCCTCGGCTGGATGGGCCCGGCCCTCAAGGTGCCGCAGTCCATCATGAACACCTCGCCGTTCAGCCATCTGCCGAAGCTGCCCGGTGAGCACGTCACCGCGGCGCCGTATCTGTGGATGGTGCTGCTCTCGGCCGTCCTGACCGCCGGAGGACTGGTGGCCCTGCGCCGCCGCGACATCGGCGGCTGACCGCACCGCTCTCGGCGCCGGGCCCGCACTCCCCCTGTGGCGGTCCCGGCGCCGGGTCATGTGCGGCTGCGGCCACCGGACCTCAGAGGTCAGACCTCCACCAGCAGCTCCGTCAGCCCGCGGATCACATACCCCGGCTGCCACTCCGGCTCCCGCACCAGCCGCAGCCCCGGCGCGGCGCGCAGCAGCGCGCCGAAGGACGCGGCGAGTTCGATGCGGGCCAGCGGGGCGCCCAGGCAGTAGTGGATCCCGGCGCCGAAGCTGAGGTGGGGGTTGTCGGCGCGGGCGAGGTCGAGGGTGTCGGGCCGCTCGAAGCGGGCCGGGTCGCGGTTGGCCGAGCCGAAGAGCAGGGCGACCTCGCTGCCGCGCGGGATGAGGGTGTCGCCGACCCGGATGTCCTCCAGGACCCAGCGCTCGAACAGCTGCAGCGGGGTGTCGTAGCGCAGCAGCTCGTCCACAGCGGTGGACAACAGCGCGTCCGGGGCGGCCCGCAGCCGGGCCAGCTGGTCGGGGTGGCGGAAGAGCGTCCACCAGCCGTTGCCGGTGGTGTTGACGGTGGCCTCGTGGCCCGCGTTCAGCAGCAGCACACACGTGGAGACCATCTCCTGCTCGGAGAGCCGGTCCCCCTCGTCGTGCGCGGCGATCAGCGCGCTGATCAGGTCCTCACCCGAAGCCTTGCGGCGGGCGGCGATCAGCCCGCGCAGATACTCCGAGAACTCCTCCGAGGCCCGCACCGCGCGGCGCGCCGTCTCCTCGCCCGGGTTCAGCTCGAACATCCCGCAGATATCCGCCGACCAGGGGCGCAGCGCCGGGCGGTCGGCGGGCGGAATGCCCAGCATCTCGGCGATGACCTCGACGGGCAGCGGTTCGGCGACCGCCGTGATGAGATCGCCGCCGCCGGACGCCACGAACGAGTCCACCAGCCCGGACGCCAGCCGCCGGATCGTCGGCACCAGCTCCTGGACCGTGCGCGGCGTGAACGCCTTGGAGACCAGCCGCCGCAGCCGGGTGTGGTCCGGCGCCTCCAGGTCCAGCATGCCGTTGCCGTTGAGGGTGTGGAACGGCTCGTGCTCGGGCGGCGGGGCGGTGCGGCCGAACTCCTCGTGGGTGAAGCGGTGCAGATACGTACGGCCCAGCCGCCGGTCGGTCAGCAGGGCGCGCACGTCCTCGAAGTGCGGGATCAGCCACTGGCGGGAGGGCGCGAACCAGTGCGCCCGGCCCTGCTCGCGCAGGCTCGCGTAGGCCGGGTAGGGGTCGGCGACGAACGACGGGTGCCACGGGTCGAAGGCAGGGGCTGCGCTGCTCATTACCGGACCGTATCGCCGGACCGGCCCGTCCTGAAGAGGGCTTTGGTCCGTTGCCGCCGAGGGTCGGCCGCCGGGGGTCGGCCGCCGGGGGTCAGCCGCCGGGGGTCACGATCCGGGCTTCGTACGCGAAGACGGCGGCCTGGGTGCGGTCCCGCAGCCCGAGCTTCACCAGGATCCGGCTCACATGGGTCTTCACCGTCGACTCGGCCACCACCAGCTGCCCCGCGATCTCCGCGTTGGACCGGCCCTGCGCCACCAGCACCAGCACCTCGTTCTCCCGCTCGGTCAGCTCCTCCAGCCGCTCCCGCGGCCCCGGCCGCGGCCCGCCGGGCAGGGCGTCGAGCCCGCCGCCCTGCGAGAACGTCGCGATGAGCCGCTTGGTGACGGTCGGCGCCAGCAGCGCCTCCCCCGCCGCCACCACCCGCACCGCCTCGCCGAGCTGCCGGGCCGAGGCGTCCTTCAGCAGAAAGCCGCTCGCCCCGGCGCGGAGCGCCTGGTAGACGTACTCGTCGAGGTCGAAGGTGGTCAGCACCAGGACCTTGGCGTCGGCGTCCGCCGCCACGATCTCCCGCGTGGCCTCCAGCCCGTTCAGCACCGGCATCCGGATGTCCATCAGGACCACATCCGGGCGCAGCGCCGTGACCTGGGCGATCGCCTCGCGCCCGTCGACCGCCTCGCCGACGACCTCGATGTCCGGCTGGGCGCCCAGCAGCACGGAGAAGCCCTCGCGGACCATCATCTGGTCGTCGACGATCAGCACGCGGATGGCGGGGGCGGGTGCGGGCACGGTGTCGTGCGTCATCCGCCCTGCTCCGTCTGGGCGGCCTTCTCCAGAGGGACCGTCTCCAGAGGGACCGTCTCCAGAGGGACCGTGTCCGCCGCCGGCGCCTCCGGGACCGGGATGAAGACGGTGACCTCGTAGCCGCCGTCCTCCTCCCGCTCCCCGGCCCGTATCTCCCCGTCCAGCATCGTGACCCGCTCCCGCATCCCGAGCAGCCCGTGGCCCATGCCCGGCGAGGGCGACACCGCCTTGGTGGGCGGCCCGTTGACGACGCGCAGCCCGAGGCCGCCGAGCACGTACGACACCTCGACCCGCGCGGCCGACCCGGGGGCGTGGCGCAGCGCGTTGCTCAGCGCCTCCTGCACGATGCGGTACGCGGACAGCTCCACGCCCTGCGGCAGCGGGCGCACCGCGCCCGTCGTGACGTGCTCGACCGCCAGGCCCGCCGCCCTGACGCCCAGGAAGAGGCTGTCGAGCGCGGCCAGCGTGGGCTGGGGCGCCTCGGGGCCGGTGTCGGGGTAGCCGTCGGAGGCGTCCGCCCGCACCACCCCGAGGACGCGGCGCAGCTCGGTGAGGGCGATCACCGCGTTCTCCCGGATGGTCGCGAAGCTCCTGGTCAGCTCCTCGGGCGGGTTCTCCACCCGGTACGGGGCCGCCTCCGCCTGAATGGCGATGACGGACATGTGGTGCGCGACGACGTCGTGCAGCTCCCGCGCGATGGTGGCGCGCTCCTCCAGGGTGGTGCGGCGGGACCGTTCCTCGACGGTCGCCGACTCCTGCACCGCTATCGCCCGCTTGCTCTCGCGCAGGGTGCGCACGGTGACGACGGCGCAGAGCACCAGCCCGGAGACGAGCACCATCCGGAAGGCGTCCGAGCCGTACATGTCGTCGTCGTAGTGCTCGACCACACCCCCGAGGAGGGCCGTGATCAGCCATATCTCGAAGGCCGCCCGGGGGCGCGACCGGGCCGCGACCACCACCATCACCAGGATGTGCGAGGTGAACATCGGAATGGGCCACGGCCAGCCCATCCCCAGCTCCAGAGGCAGCAGCCCCATTCCCGTCACGACGCTCGCCCCGAACGACAGCCACCAGGCGCCGACCGGCCGGAACAGCGTCAGAAGCAGCGGCACCCCGCTCAGCAGGGCCAGCACCGGGCCCACCTCATCGGGCACGATGAAGACCGACTGGGCCATGACGTAGAACGCGCAGGCCGTGAGCGCGGCATGCGGCAGCCAGGCCACGTAGTGCCGGGCCCGCTCCGGGGCCCGGCGCATCAGCGGATGCCCCGGACTCAGCGGCGGCAGGGGGCGGATGGCGAACGCGTCCTGGAACAGGTCCTGCCGCAGGCCGGTCAGCGCACTGCGGGCGATGCGGAGTTCGGTCCGCGGAATCGTCTGGGTCACGCCTCACACCGTAGGGAGCGGGCGGTCCCGCCGTCGTCCCCACCGATGGTGATTGTCCGGCGTCCCTCTCAAGTACTACGCGTGCTACGCGGTGAGCCGGGCGATCTCGCCGGTGACCGTGCGGGCGGCGGCGGTGGCCGGGTCGATCAGCGGGAAGTGCCCGACGGCGGCGATGCGCACCACCCGCGGCGGCTGCCCGGCGACCGCCCCGGCCGCCGCGAAGGAATCCGCGACCTGCGGCGGGACGTCGACGTCGGTGCCGCCCTGCACGAGGACCGTGGGCACGCCGGTCGGCAGCAGCGCGGCGGGGTCGGCGAGCGGCAGCCGCGCGGCGAGCCGGTCACCGAGCAGTTCGTCGACGGCGTCCGAGCACACCCGCAGCGCGCGGGCGGCGCTGAGATCCGCGATCGGGGCGAGCGCGACGACGCCGCGGAGCGGGGGCGGCGCGGCCAGATGCCACCGGGCGTGCGGCGGCAGGCGGTGCCGGGCCGCCGCCCACAACGCGGCGTGTCCGCCAGCGGAGTGCCCCGCGAGCACGACCCGATCGACGTCGGCCACCCCGCCGAGCCCCGATTCGCGCACCAGCCGCGGCGCCCGGTCGACGACGGCGGCGATGTCGTCGAACGTCTCCGGCCATCGCCCCGCCCGGTGCCCTGGTGAGTGCTCACCGCCGGGCTCGGCGGCGCCCCGGCGGTATTCGGGCAGGGCCACCGCGAAGCCGCCCTCCGCCAGGTGGGCGGCGAACGGGGAGAGGTGGTGGCGGTCGTAGGGGGCGCGCCAGGCGCCGCCGTGGAAGAGGACGACCAGCGGGGCGGGGCCCGACGGGTCGCGGGGCAGGTGGAAGTCCACCACCTGGTCCGGGTGTTCGCCGTACGCGGCCGTCGCGTCCGGCGCCACCGGGGCGTGGCCGAACAGGGACGCCTCCTCGGCGGCCGCGTCGGGGCGCATCGGTCAGCCCACCTCGCCCAGGACGTCGGCCAGCACCCGCGCCGCCCGCTCCACCTCGGCGAAGCCGGTGTACAGCGGGGTGAAACCGAAGCGCAGCACGTCGGGGCGGCGGAAGTCGCCGACGACGCCGCGCCGCACCAGTTCGGCCATCACCGGGCCCGCGTCCGCGCAGCGCAGCGCGACCTGGCTGCCGCGTTCCGCGTGGGCGGCCGGGGTGACGGACTCTACGCGGCCTGCCGGTACGTACCGCTGGACGCAGCGCAGGAAGAAGTCCGTCAGGGCCAGGCTCTTGGCTCGTACGGCCTCTACGGGGACGTCGTCCCACACCTCCAGCGCGGCCTCCAGCGCGAGCATGGAGAGGATGTCGGGGGTGCCGACGCGGCCGCGGGCCGCGCCGTCGGCGGGGGTGTAGCCGGGGTCCATGCCGAAGGGGTCGGCGTGGGAGTTCCAGCCGGGGAGCGGGGAGTCGAAGCGCGGCTGGTGCTCCCGCGCCACGTACAGATAGGCGGGCGAACCGGGCCCCCCGTTGAGGTACTTGTACGTGCAGCCGACCGCCAGGTCGACCCCGTGCGCGTCGAGCCCCACCGGGAGCGCGCCCGCGCTGTGGCACAGGTCCCACACGGCGAGGGCCCCGGCCGCGTGCACGGCGGCCGTCGTGCCGGGCAGGTCGTGGAGGCGGCCGGTCCGGTAGTCGACGTGGTTGACGAGCGCGACGGCGGTGCGCGCCCCGACCGCGTTCGGTACGTCGCCCGCCGCCACCGGCCGCACGGTGCAGCCGGTCATGCGGGCGGCGGATTCGGCGATGTAGCCGTCGGTCGGGAAGGTGGCCTCGTCCACCACGATCTGGTCGCGGTGGGCGCCGCGCTCCTGGGCGATGCGTACCGCGGCCACGACCGCCTTGAAGACGTTCACGCTGGTCGAGTCGCCGACCACCACCTGGCCGGGGGCGGCGCCGACGATCCGCCCGACCCGGTCGCCGATCCGCTCGGGGGCGGTCCACCAGCCGCTCTCCTCCCAGGAGCGGATGCGCAGCCGTCCCCATTCGCGGGCCACGACATCGGCCAGCCGGCCGGGGACGGCGCGGGGCAGCGCGCCGAGCGAATTGCCGTCGAGATAGACGACGTCGTCGAGGGCGAAGGCGTCGCGCCGGTCGCGGAGTTCATCGGCCGCGTCGAGCGCTGCGGCCTCGCCGGTGAGTTCCGTGGGGTCCGTGGGGAGCGTCGCGTCAGACATGGCTGCGCGCCGTCCACAGCTCGGGGAAGACGTTCTTCGTGGCCCGCTTCTCCAGCCAGGCGACCCCGGCGGAGCCGCCGGTCCCGGTCTTGGCGCCCATCGCCCGACGGGTGGCCACCAGATGGTCGTTGCGCCAGCGCCACACCAGCTCGGCGACCTCGGTCAGCGCCTCGCCGAGCCGGGTCAGCTCGTCCTCGCGCGGGCCGGAGTAGATCTCCTGCCACACCCGCTCCACCCCGGGGTCCGGTTCGTACCGGCGGGTGGGGTCGCGGTCCAGTACGGCGGCGGGGATGGCGTGGCCACGGCGGGCCAGGAAGCGCAGCACCTCGTCGTACAGGCTGGGCTCGGTCAGCGCCTTCTCCAGCTCCGCGTGCTCGCGCGGCGCGCCCCGGTGCGGGACCAGCATGGACGCCGACTTCTCGCCGAGCAGGAACTCCAGCCGCCGGTACATCGCGGACTGGAACCCGGAGCCGTCGCCGAGCGCGGAGCGGTACGCGTTGAACTGGCCGGGCGTGAGGTGGGCGAGGGGCTTCCAGGACGCGTTCAGGGACTCCAGCTCGTAGGTCGAGCGGCGCAGGGCCTCCAGCGCGGTCGGCAGGTCGTCCTCGCGCAGCGCCTGCGCGGCGGTGTGCCACTCGTGGACGATGACGGTGAACCACAGCTCCATGACCTGGGTGGTGACCAGGAAGACCATCTCGCCGGGGTCGTCGGAGAGCGGGTGCTGGAGGTGGGTGAGGACGGACGCCCGGACGTAGTCCTCGTACGGGGTCGTGCCCTGGAAGTCCAGATGGGGAGCCTCGGGCTCGCCGTCGGACGTGATGGCGTCCTCGCGGACGGCTTCATCGGGGGCGGATTTCGGGGCAGGCTGCTGCGACATCGCATCTCCTGTGTACTGCTCGCCACCGGGTAGCGGTCCGCCCCATCCCTTCGGTCTCGGAGCCCCGGTCCCCTCAGGGACCACCTGTGTGGTCCCTGCCCGCATCATGCGTCCCTCGCGCGCCGCTCGCAAGTGCGTGCGGCACGTTCCCGGCGACGCGAGACGGGCCCGCCGGCGCGCATCGCACCGGCGGGCCCGTCTCGGGATCAGCCCCGGAAGAGGTCAGGACAGCGTGTCCGCCGCGGTCGGGGAGCTGTCGCGCAGGAACGTCGAGCAGCGCTCGTACTCCTCCTGCTCACCGATGGACTGCGCGGCACGGGCGAGCGCGTGCAGGGCGCGCAGGAAGCCCCGGTTGGGCTCGTGCTCGAAGGGCACGGGACCGTGGCCCTTCCAGCCGCTGCGCCGCAGCGAGTCCAGTCCGCGGTGGTAGCCGGTGCGGGCGTACGCGTACGACTCGACCACCCGGCCGTTCTCGAACGCCTCGTCCGCGAGCTGGGCCCAGGCGAGCGAGGAGGCCGGGTACTTCGCGGCGACCTCGGCGGGAGCCGCGCCGGACGCGAGCAGTTCCCGGGGCTCGGGGTCGTCGGGCAGATGGGTCGGGGGCGGTCCCCCGAGCAGGTTCTCGTGAATGGCCATGGGTTCCAGTCTGCCGGACCACCTGCCCCGCCCGCCGCCCCACACCCGGCTCCGTCCACCCCCGGGCCCCCGAAGGGGCCTTGAGTCAGGCGGGTGGCCCGTCGGAGCGGCGGGGGCGGCCAGGGCGCTCGCCCGGGTCCAGCGGCGGGGCGCCCACCCCGCAGTGGTACGCGCACTCGGGACGGCAGGGGCGCTCCTCCGCCGCCCGCGCCCCCTCCTGTTCGGTCTCCGCCTCGGCCTCCGCGCCCCCGGCCCACTCCAGCGCGTCCGCCCGTACCGTGCGCCAGGCGATGAGCGCGCCCACCACCAGCACCGCCGCGCAGATGGGCATCGCCTTCCGGAACGACTCCGAGAACCGGTCCGCCGACCGGTACGCCTCCGAGCCCATGCCCGCCAGCAGCGGCAGCGCGGCCACCGCGACCAGGCCCGCCGCCCGCGCCGCCGCGTTGTTGATGCCGCTGGCCAGGCCCGCCCGCCCGACGTCCACCGAGGCCAGGACGGTCGCGGTGAGCGGGGCGACGAGCACCACCATGCCCAGGCCCATCACCAGCAGCGCGGGCAGCACGTCCCGCCAGTAGACGGCCCCCACCCCGGCCCGGGTCATCAGCAGCATCCCGGCCGCGCACAGCAGCGGGCCGACGGTCAGCGGGATGCGCGGGCCGATGCGCTTGCCCAGCTCGCCGGAGCGGGCCGACAGCAGCAGCATCAGCAGCGTCGTCGGCAGCAGCGCGGTCCCGGCGGCCAGCGCCGAGTAGCCGACGACCACCTGGAGGTTGAGGACGACCAGGAAGAAGAAGCCGCCGAACGCCGCGTACACGCACAGCGTCACCGCGTTCACGGCGGTGAACTGGCGCGAGGAGAAGAGCGTGAGCGGCAGCATCGGCTCGGGGCGGACCCGCTCCACGTACACGAACGCCACCCCCGCCAGCAGCCCGGCCACGGCGGGCAGCACCACGGAGAGCGACGCGCCCCGCTGCGGCGCCGCGATCAGCGCGTACGTCACCAGGCCGAGCGCGAACGCGCCGAGCACCGCGCCCAGCACGTCGAACCGGCCGTGTGCCCGCGGATCCCGGGACTCCGGTACGTGCCGCAGCGCGACCGGTACGCAGACGGCCGCCAGCGGCACGTTGAGGAAGAACACCCAGCGCCAGCCCGGACCGTCCACCAGCCAGCCCCCGAGGAACGGCCCGATGGCCGCCCCCACCCCGCCGAACCCGGACCACAGCCCGACCGCCCGGGCCCGGTCGTCGGGGTGGATGACCGACTGGATCAGCGCCAGCGAACCGGGGGTGAGCAGCGCCCCGCCGATGCCCTGGAGGGCGCGGGCGCCGATGAGCACCGTGGCGTTCGGCGCCATCCCGCACAGCAGGGACGCGAGCGCGAACCACACCACGCCGACGATGAACACCCGCCGCCGCCCGAAGCGGTCGCCGAGCGCCCCGCCGAGGAGGATGAGCCCGGCGAGGGTGAGCATGTACGCGTTGACGGTCCACTGCAGGACGGCGAGATCGGCGCCGAGGTCGAGGCCGATGCGGGGCAGCGCGACATTGACCACGGTGCTGTCCAGAAGCGCCATCGCGGAGCCCAGCACGGTGGTCAGCACGACCCACCGCCCGGCGGCGCTGGAGAGCCGCACCGCGGCGGCGGGCGCGTCATCGCTCATACCTGGATCATCCTCGCGTCCCCCGCGCGGAGCCAGCCCACGAGCGCGGTCCGTCGGCGGCCGCCGCACCCCGGCCCGCCGGCGCGGGAAGCGCACGGGCCCGGCGGCCGCCGCGAGGGCGGGCCGCCGGGCCCGGGAGGACGGCGCCGGTTACTTCAGCTTGGTGCCGGTGGAGCGCAGGTTCGCACAGGCCTGGGTGACACGCTCGGCCATGCTCTTCTCGGCCACCTTGCCCCAGCTGCGCGGGTCGTAGGTCTTCTTGTTGCCGACCTCGCCGTCGACCTTCAGCACACCGTCGTAGTTGCGGAACATGTGGTCCGCGATCGGCCGGGTGAAGGCGTACTGGGTGTCGGTGTCCAGGTTCATCTTCACCACGCCGTTCTCCAGCGCCGTGAGGATCTCCTGCTCCGTGGAGCCGGAGCCGCCGTGGAAGACGAAGTCGAACGGGTCGGTCTTGCCGGACTTCGCGGCGATCCCGTCCTGCAGCTGACGCAGCAGCTCCGGCCGCAGCACGACGTTGCCCGGCTTGTAGACGCCGTGGACGTTGCCGAAGGAGGCGGCCAGCAGGTAGCGGCCCTTCTCGCCCAGGCCCAGCGCCTCGGCGGTCCGCTCGACGTCCGCGACGGTGGTGTACAGCTCGTCGTTGATCTCGTGCGAGACGCCGTCCTCCTCGCCGCCGGTCGGGGTGATCTCGACCTCAAGGATGATCTTGGCCTTGACCGCCTCGGCCAGCAGCTCCTGCGCGATGCGCAGGTTGTCGTCCAGCGTCTCGGCGGAGCCGTCCCACATGTGGGACTGGAACAGCGGGTTCTGGCCGCCCGCGACGCGCTCCTGGGAGACCGCGAGCAGCGGACGCACATAGCCGTCCAGCTTGTCCTTCGGGCAGTGGTCGGTGTGCAGCGCGATGTTGACCGGGTACTTCTTGGCGACGACGTGCGCGAACTCGGCGAGCGCGACCGCGCCCGACACCATGTCCTTGCTGTACTGGCCACCCAGGAACTCGGCACCACCGGTGGAGATCTGGACGATGCCGTCGCTCTCCGCTTCGGCGAAGCCCCGCAGCGCGGCGTGCAGCGTCTGCGTCGAGGTCACGTTGATCGCCGGGTAGGCGAACTTGCCTGCCTTCGCCCGGTCGAGCATCTCGTTGTAGATCTCAGGGGATGCGATGGGCATCTGTCCGCTCCTTGTGATGTGCGGGTGAGGTTCTTGGCCCTGACCTAGGGGGAGTCCTGCGGCGACGTCATCGTCGCGGCCATCTTCCCAGACTCCGTCGGTTGCTCCACACGGCGCACGCGGGGACCACACGGACGGGGGTGGGTGGTTTCACGTGAAACCACCCACGCGACTGCACCTGGTCAGGTCGGGCCGAGGTCAGCTCAGGCCGAGGTCGGCGAGCGAGTACGCCGGTACGTACGGCAGCCCGGCGTCCGCGATCGCGGGCGCGGCCCCGCGCTCGACGATCGTGGCGACCGCGACGACCTCGGCGCCCGCCTCACGCGCCGCCTCGACGGCGGTCAGCGGCGAGCCGCCGGTGGTGGAGGTGTCCTCGACCACCAGCACCCGCCGCCCCGCGATGTCCGGGCCCTCGATCCGCCGCTGCAGACCGTGGGTCTTCTGCGCCTTGCGGACGACGAAGGCGTCGAGCCCGCGGCCGCGCGCGGCGGCCGCGTGCAGCATGGACGTGGCCACCGGGTCCGCGCCCAGGGTCAGGCCGCCGACCGCGTCGTAGTCCAGGTGGGCCGTGGCGTCGAGCATGACCTGCCCGACCAGGGGCGCGGCCTCGGCGTCCAGGGTGATCCGGCGCAGGTCGATGTAGTAATCGGCCTCCTTGCCGGAGGAGAGGGTCACCTTGCCGTGGACCACGGCCTTGTCCTTGATCTGCTGCAGCAGGGCGTCACGCGCTTCGCTCATGCGGACGAGCTTAGGCGGTGTCCGCACCGGCCCCCACCGGCCCCCATCGGCCCCTACGCCAGATCGCGCCAGCTCCACGTCATGGAGATCTCCAGCGGGTCGATGGGCGTGACCAGGCGGGGAAGGGTGTTCAGACCGTTCGGCGGCCCGGACTGCGGCTCGACGCACACCGCCTCCGCCTGCTCGTCGTAGATCACGACCCATTCGCTGCGGCTGGTGACCTTCAGTTCCAGCCGCCCCGGCCAGGTCAGCGTGACGTCCACGCCGTCCGGCATGCCGAAGCAGTCGTCCCACGGGCCCGGGCGCGGCGGGACGCGGTGGCCGGTGGGGAGGTGGTTCTCGCCGCGCTCCTCCTGCCATTCCGCGGTGAAGGACAGCTCGACGTCGGCGCCGCCCTCGCCCAGATCGCGCAGGAACCACGGGTGCCACCCGGCCTGCGCCGGGAAGGAGTCGCCGTCGGTCTCCACGCTCATGGTGACGGTCAGCGCGTCCGCGGCCAGGTCGAAGCTCTGGGTGACCCGGCCCTCGTACGGCCAGGGGTCGGCGAGGTCGTAGGTGAAGGCCGCGCTGTCCGGCCCGGTGCGGACGGTACGCCAGGCGAGGTCCCGGCCGGTGCCGTGGATCGCGTGCGGCGGGGAGTTGACGGGCAGCTGATGGCTCCGGCCGCCGTCGCGGAACCGTCCCAGCTCGACCCGGCCGCACCAGGGCACCATCGGGAAGGACCCGTACCGCGGGCCCTGCCGCAGCAGCTCCGTGCCACCGATGCGCAGCGAGCCGATGCGGCAGCCGTTGTCGGGCGAAACGGTCAGCTCGGCGTCCCCGGCGGTGAGCCGGACGCCCTTGGTATCCGTTGTCTCTTCGGTCACGTCACGACCCTATGCGCAGCCGCTCGGGGACGGCGACCGATCAGCGACGCCGCCCGTTCAGCGAACGCCGCCCGCTCACCGGCGGCGGCGCAGGACGCGCCGTCCGACCACGACGGCCGACGCGAGCACCACGGCCGCGGCGGGCGCGGCCCAGCGCAGCGCTGCGCTGGTGGACCCGGCCTCGGGCGCCGGTACGGGGGCGTAGCGGCCGCGGGGCGGGGCGTGGTCGACCTCCTCGGTCGAGCGGCCGATCATGGTGCGGCGGGCGTGCGCGGCCTCGGCCGGGGGCTCGTCGTCATCGAGCCCGCCCAGCTCGGCGAGGGCGCTGACGTCGCCCACCGAGTCGATGTCGTCGAGGTCGCCGATGTCGTCCACGTCGACGTCCTCGGCCTCCTCCACGCCCTCGGCCCGGTCGTCGGCCTGAGCGGTGTCGTCGGCCTGAGCGGTGTCGTCGGCGCGCAGCGGCAGCTCCGCCTCGGCGAGCGGGTCGTGATCGGAGGCCGGGGTGACCGGGGACGCCTCGAGACCGGACGCCAGCGCCGCCCCGAAGCGGTCCAGCAACCGGCGGGCCACCGTCTCGGTCGCGTGCGCGTCGAACTCGGCCAACCGCCCCTCGCTGCGCACGGTCCCGGAGCAGCGCAGCCCCGTACCGCCGCCCTCCACGGCCCGGGGCGTCAGGGTCAGCGCGAGCTTCACCGAGCCGCCGCCCCGCGCCTCGGCGCCCTCGCCCTCGACCTCCACACCGCCGCCGCGCTCGGTGACGCGCAGCGCACCGCGGTAGGTGATGGTGGATCCGCCGATGCGCAGCCGCAGCCGCCCGGCGAGCGGACCCGCGTCCTCATCGGCATCCTGCTGGAGCCCGGGGACGCAACGGGCGATGCGGTCGGGCTCCGAGAGCGCCTGCCGGACGGTGTCGACGGGAAACGGAACGAACACCTCATGCTCCATAGCTCAAGACACTACCCATCGCACGTTGGCTGAGACCCGTTCCCACGCAACTTTCGTCCCATGAGCCCACGAGATCACGAACCGGATTCACCAGCCCACCGGCCCCCGGGGCCCACGCGGTGTCAGTCCCCGTACCGCGGGTGCATGAGGGTCGAGGGCGGCAGGCGCGGCTCCCGGCTCCGCCCGGCCGCGCGCCGCGCCGCGTCCAGACCGGCCGGGGTGAGCGAGCGCGGGCGGGGGCCGTGGCGGGCGAGGGCCAGCCGGGGCGGGGTGCGGGCCGCGAGCAGGAACCCCCAGTCGCGCGGCCCCTCCCCCGCCGGCCCGTCCGCCGCCGGGCCGCCGTCCGAGGGGCGCGCCGCCACCACGTACGGCACCGTCCGCAGCCCCACCGACCGCATCGTGGCGTCCACCGTCCAGTACGCGCGGGGCCGCGGGCCCGCCTCCCCCGCGTGCACGGCGAGCCTGCCGCCGGGGGCCAGCACGCGTTCCGCCAGGCCGTAGAACTCCTGCGAGTACAGCTTGGTGCTCGACGTGAGGCCGGGGTCGGGCAGATCGCACACCACGACGTCGTACGCCGCCCTGCGCCGCAGCCAGTCGAAGGCGTCCGCGGTGACCACCCGCACCCGCGGATCGCGGTACGCGCCCGCGTTGAGGGCGGAGAGCGCGGGGTCGCGGCGGGCCAGCCGCACCACCCCGGGGTCGCGCTCGACGACGGTGACCGACCGGACCCCGGCGTACCGCAGGACCTCGCGGGCCGCGAGCCCGTCGCCGCCGCCCAGCACCAGGACCCGGCGGTGCGGCCCGGCCGCCATCGCCGGATGGATCAGCGCCTCGTGGTAGCGCAGCTCGTCGTTCCCGCTGACCTGCAGCCGCCCGTCGAGGAACAGCGACAGCGGGCGCCCGCGGGTCCGGCCGCCGGTGAGCACGACCTCCTGCACCCCGGTGCGCAGCGCGACGCGCACCTCCGGCCCGTACACGGCCTGCCGGGCGGCCCGTTCGAAGGAGGGGGTGAGGACGGCGCCCGCGGCCAGCAGGGCCAGCACCAGGGCGTTGGTGACGATCAGCGCCCACCGGGACCGGGCGCTCAGATCGCGGCGGAACAGCCACAGCACCAGCGCCCCGCCCGCGACCGCGTTGACCGCGCCCGTCACCAGCGCGCCGGTCAGCTGGCCGAACGCGGGCAGCAGCAGAAACGGAAAGGCGAGCCCGCCGACCAGCGCGCCCACGTAGTCGGCGGCGAACAGATCGGCGACCGCGCCGCCCGGGTCCTGCCGCCGCACCCGCTGGATGAGCGTCATCAGCAGCGGCACCTCGGCGCCGATGAGCACGCCGATCGCGAACGAGAAGCCGACCAGCGCGGAGCGCGACTGCCCGCACCACGCGAAGCACGCGTACAGGGCCATCGCCGAACAGCCGCCGAGGAGCGCGAGCACCGCCTCGACGGCGCCGAAGCCGACCGCGGCGCGGCAGCGCAGCCGCTTGGCGAGCAGGGAGCCGACCCCCATGGCGAACACCATCACCGACAGGACGACGGAGGCCTGGGTGACCGAGTCGCCCACCAAGTAGGAGGCGAGGGCGACGAGTTCGAGTTCGTAGACGAGTCCGCAGGCGGCGCAGACGAAGACGGTGACGAGGATCAGGAAGCGCCCGAACCCGGCCCGTACGGGCAGCCGCACCGGACTCTCAGGCTCCGGCGCGGGCATCGGGAATTCGGTCACGAACGGAACGCTACGTTACAAATCACCCACGCCTTGTCACCCACAAGGGTGCACTGACCGCCGCTCATCCGTACACCGCATCATCCGGACACCAGATCGGCGGGCGGCGGATCGGCGGGCGGCCGGAGCGGCATCGGTATGGACGTCACCCCCAGGCAGGTACGGGTGGTGACCAGCCGCCCCTCCTGCGGGTACGCGTGCCAGGTGCGCCACCCCACCGTGCCCTCGTGCCACTGCGCGAGCAGCGCGGTGAACGCGTGCGGGCTGCCGGGGAACGTCCCGGCCAGGCCGTGCGGATGGTCGGCGACCAGGGCCAGTAACTCCTGGGCCCGCCCGGCGAACGAACCCCGCGACAACTCCTCGACGCGCGCCGCGAATTCGTACTCACGGCCGTCGACGAGGGTGGAGACCCCCAGCGGGAGCGGGGTGCTGCTGCCGGACATGCAGGCCACGGTCTCCGAACAGCGCCCGTCCTCCGCTTCGAGGAGGACCTGGTGCGAGGCCCCGAGAAGCCTCAACTGCACGGCGAAACCATGGAGCGAGAGGTCGAGCACGGCCAGCGCCGGAAGCGGTTCCCGCCCCAGGGACCAGGCCAGGTCGTCGGCACGAGTGTCGGTGTAGGCAGTCTTGAGGGTCGTGAGCATGGGTCGGCTCCGCAAGCACGCAGGGGAAAGGTGGGCCGGCTCGCCCCGCGGTGGTCCAGGGGTATGCGGATACGCCGGCTCGTGCCCACGCGGGGCCCGTAGGGCGGTGCACGTGGGGTCCGTAGGGCGGTGGTATACGGAATCATGAAATGGTGGGCGCCACATCGTTTTTACCCACCTTCGCCGGGTTTCCACCCTCTAGGGCGGTCCCCAGCTCAAGTGTTCAACACACGTGCGCCCGGCGCACGTTGGCGCGCCGGGCGCGAATCACCGGGTTCCCCCGAACCGGACCTCCCGAGGGCAGCTCAGGCGCCTCCCCCGCAGCCACCACCGCCACCGCCACCGCCACCGCAGCCCCCTCCGCCGCCGCAGCCGCTGCCACCACCGCAGCCGCCACCGCCGTGATGGCCCCCGCCACCACCGCAGCCGCCGCCGCTCGAACCGCCGCTGCCGAGCCACCAGCCACCGCCGGCCGCTCCACCGGCCGACCCCGCCCGGTACACCCCCCGGCGACCGCCGTTCCGCTTCCTGGCCCGACCGGCGCTCAGCGCCGCGACCGCCATGATCGCGAAGACGCCGACGACGAAAAAGATGATGAAACCCATGGGGCCCTCACTCCTTCCATCCCCCGTAGCGAGCCCCCTAGGGGGTGTCACACCCCCTGGCGAGGTACCGCTCTGTCGTGTCTGCGGGGCTCCTGCCCGGCTTCGTCCCCCTCAAAAGCGGAGTTGAGGAAGTCCAGAGGTTCGGCGGAGGATAGGCCCATGGGACGACCGCTGCTCAACCGCCGGCTGGCCGCATTCGGCACCACGATCTTCGCCGAGATGTCCGCCCTCGCCGTGCGCACCGGTGCCATCAACCTCGGCCAGGGCTTCCCCGACACCGACGGCCCCGACGAGGTCCGCGAAGCCGCGGTGCGCGCCCTGCGCGACGGCCGCGGCAACCAGTACCCGCCCGGCCCCGGCATCCCCGAGCTGCGCACCGCCGTCGCCGAGCACCAGCAGCGCTTCTACGGGCTGTCCTACGACCCCGACACCGAGGTGCTGGTCACCGCGGGCGCCACCGAGGCCATCGCCGCCTCGCTGCTGGCCCTGCTGGAACCGGGCGACGAGGTGATCGCCCTGGAGCCGTACTACGACTCGTACGCGGCGTGCATCGCGATGGCGGGCGGCACCCGCGTCCCCGTCACCCTCCGCCCGCACGACGGCGCCTTCCGCCTCGACCTCGACGAACTGCGCGCCGCGGTCACCGACCGCACCCGCCTCATCCTCCTCAACACCCCCCACAACCCCACCGGCACCGTCCTCACCCACGAGGAGCTGGCCGCCGTCGCCGCCCTCGCCGTCGAGCGCGATCTGCTGGTGATCACGGACGAGGTCTACGAACACCTCGTCTTCGGCACCGCCCACACCCCGCTCGCCGGCTTCCCCGGCATGCGCGAGCGCACCGTCACCATCAGCAGCGCGGGCAAGACGTACTCCTTCACCGGCTGGAAGGTCGGCTGAGTCATCCCCTCTTCATACACTCCCGCTATGGCGACGAAGACAGCGAAGCGACTGCCCATCACCCCCGGTACAGAGGCAGCGATCTACTGCCGGATATCCCACGCCGATGACGACGACCAGACGGGCGTAGATCGGCAGGAACGCATCTGCCGTGAGATCGCCGAACGGCTCGGGCTCGTCGTCCCTCCGGCCCTGGTCTTCGTGGACAACAACCGGTCGGCTTGGCGACGGGATCGGAAGCGGCCGGGGTGGGACACCATGCTCAAGGAGATGGACGAAGGCACGGTCCGCCATCTGATCGCCTACCACCCGGACCGGCTGATGCGGCAGCCGAGGGACCTTGAGGAACTGCTGACGATCTCCGACAGCAACCGCATCACCTTGCACGGTGAGGCCAACCGACGCGATCTGTCCGACCCGGACGACCGCTTCATTCTCCGTATCGAGGTGGCCCACGCCTGCCGTTCCTCGGACGACACTTCACGCCGGTTGAAGGACTCGATGGACGACCGGGCGAGGGCGGGCACCCCGCACACCGGCCGCCGCCGCTACGGCTACACCAAGAACGGCATGGAGATCATCGAGGAGGAGGCGGAGATCGTACGCGAGGTCTTCCGCCGCTTCCTCGCCGGAGAGTCACCCCGCGCCATCGCCCGCGACCTCAACGAGCGCGAAGTGACGACCGCACTCGGGAAGTCATGGGGTGCCGACACGGTACGAGCCCTGATCGATTCACGGCACGTCGCGGGTATCCGAATGTTCCGAGGCGAGGAACACGGCGTCGGTAGCTGGCCCGCGATCATCGACCGGGGGCAGTGGGACGAGGCGCAGGAGAAGCGGAAGTTCCGCGCGGAGCGATCAGCGGAGAAGAACAAGCGGACCCGCTACTACCTGCTGCGTGGCGTCGTTATGTGCACCTGCGGCCGGACCATGAGCGGAAACTCCGGGAGCGTCTACGAGTACCGCTGCACACGGCGGGTGGCGGTCGACGGTACGGCGTGCAAGCGCACGATCGCGGCGGAGCCCCTGGAGCGATTCGCCCGGGACGTGGCGATCAACGTCCTGTCGAAGCTCGACGTCAGCGGCCGGGCACCCGCCACCATCACCCGACCGGTCGCCGACGTGGAGGCGGACGAGAGGGACGACCGGAAGCTCAAGGACCTCTACGAAATGTGGGACGCCGACGAGATGCCGACCCGGGAGTACCGGCAGAAGCGACGCGAGATCGAGGCCCGGATGAGGGAGCGGCAGAAGCAGACCCGTATCCGGCCCGTGGTCGTGTTGGAGGGAGTCGCCGGGCCGAAGGCCGAAGAGAACTGGAAGCGGCTGGAGAAGAACGAGGATTTCGCTCGCCTCAACGCGATCTTCCGATTCCTGTTCGGGGGCATCGTTATCGGCCCGGCGTCCGGGGTTGGCAACTTCGACACGGACCGGATCAGCATCAAACCGAACCCGCTGGGCTGAGGACGAACGCCCCTCACGGGCCGAGGAGTTGCGCGAGACGTGCAGCACTCCTCGGCCCGACTCGTGTCGGGAACTTGGCAGCTTCCCGACGCACAGCCGCCGCCCACCTTTCATCAATTTCAGACCCCCGACGCCTACGTACTGCGCTCCGTGCAGGCTGACTCATACGGCACCGCCGCCCGTACTCGCGACGTGCAGCTCTTCGCGCGCGACCTCACGGTTACGGGCGTGGTCTTCGGCAATCCCGGCAGCGAGGAGCGCGGCGCCCGGGGTGTGGCCGGAGCCGACGTAGCGCCAACGGGCGTCTGTGATCAGGTCGGGGTCGGTGAGCTGATCCCCGCTGGATTGGTGGTCGGCTCGTTCAGCACGCAGGGCGGTGTAGGTGGTGGAGTAGACACGGGACTTGGTGAGGATGTGGCCCCGGTAACCGAGCGTGTGAGCCCAGGCGCGCAGCCTCAGCGGCTCCAGCTCGGCGAGGCCGCCCAGGCGCCAGCAGGCGCGCATGAGCGCGCGTACGTGTGCCGACACGGGGGCCGCCTCGATGTCGTTGGGGCTGGAGAGCTGGTGGTCGAGTCCGGCCCCGGTGTCGGTAGCTCCCTTGGTGACGTACTTGGCGACGTATGCGGCTACCGCGTCATCGGCTAGGCCCTCACCGTCGCCAAAGGCTCGGAGCGGCCGGGCGTCGAGTTCGGAGCCCCAACGCAGTTCGTGTTCTCCCAGAGCCGCGCTGTAGGGGATGGTGAGCCGGACGGCCGCAGCGGCGGTGCGGACCACTGCCGTGAGCACTTCGGCCGTTGCCCAGGCCGGGGGCGGGTCGTCCGGCCCATGTGCGCCGTCGAGTCGCACCACAGCATGGACATGGACGGCTGCCCGCTTCTGGTACTCGGCGACCTTGGCATAGGAGATGCGCAGGCTGCGGCGCAGGCTGGTGCGGGTGCGGCCGACGCGGGCAGCGAGGTGGTTGTAGAGGTTGTCGGTGAACGCCTTCCACAGCCGTCCCGCGTGCGCGTGCCACAGGACATGCCCGGGGTAGTCGTAGCAGTCGGGGCACAGGGGTTGTCCGGTACGCGGGTCCGCCACGTCGTGGATGGCCGGGCAGCCGAGGGAACGGCCGTGTTCGCACTGCTGCGCGTCGCGGCGCGGTCGGCAGCGTTGGCCGTCGGTGGTGACGCGGTGGACGGGGCCGAAGCTGGGCGCGGTGAGCGTGAGGAAGAGTCGGGGCCGCTCTCGCACGTCGGTGGGGACGGTTTTGCCGCCGATGAGTCCGGCGCGCACCAGGTGGAAGGTGTCGCCTGCGTGGAGGCGGGAGCAGGGGGCGCAGACGGTTGCGCGGCGGTTGCGGCAGCGGATCAGGAGCCGTTCGCCGGGCTCGTTGCGGGTGTCGTAGTGGTGGAGGACTTCGCCGGTTTCCGCGTCGCGGGTGGTGGTGAAGCCGGTGAGGTGGATCGGATGGGCGCAGCCGCCGGTAGCGGTGATCTGCTCCAGCCAGCGGCCGAAGCCGGGGTCTTGGACGAGGCGGATCAGGTCTTGGTCAACTTCGGAGAGCTGACGCAGGCGCGCCGCACGGTCGAGCACGGCGCGCCTGTCAGCCGAGGTGATCTCGGCAGTGATGGTGGGGACCTCCCGGGGTGGGCCGCCGCAGCGGCACGGATGGATGCGGATGGGTGGGTGTCATCCATGGCGATCACTCCCAGTGCGTGGTTGGGCTGGTGGGTGGGTCAGCGGATGGTTCCGGCGCCCCGGCAGCAGCGGCAGCGCCGCCGGTGACCGGTACGGGTCTTGGGGAAGCGCTCCCCCTTGCAGATGGGGCAGCGGACACGGCGCATGGTCACCTGGTGGCCTCCCGAGGGTCGTCAGTTGCTGTGTGCGAAGCCGGAGAGGAGCCAGTTCACGAGGCCGTCTGCGGTGAAGATGACGGGTGTCTGGCCCAGGTACATGCCGAACAGGCCGATCAACACCGCTTCCCACCAGCGCACCGCGCGGGAGCGGACCAGGAGCACGGTGGCGAGCCCGAAGAGCAGCGCCAGCGGGAGAGCCGCTTGCTCGGTCATACGTCATCCCCTCCGTTCAGGTCCTCCAGGGCGCGGACGATCCCGCGCAGTCGGGGTGCGAGCCCCGCGTATTCGGCCGCCGTCAACTGGGCTTCCGTGGGGGTGGTCAGGTGGGACCGCCCGCGCATCCAGCCACCCAGCTCCCCGGTGGTGACCGCGACGCCTTGTTCGGCCTCTCCGATGGACTGCGCGACCGCTACCGCGTCCTTGTTCAGGTCCCCGAGGGTCATCTCGGCGGTGCCGGGGTCGTTGACGCGGTGGCAGACACGGCCGCTCAACTGGGCCCGCAGCGCCGTCACACCCGGCCCGAGATCGGAGCCGACCCGCTGCCCTGCCACCACCAGGTGCATCCCCAGCGCCGCACCGAGCTGCGCCAGGCGCAGGAGGTAGGTGGAGCACTGTTCGGCCTCTGCCCGCTGTTCCTTGTTCCCGTTGGTCAGGTACAGCTCGGCTATCTCGTCGACGATCACCACCACGGGCATCGGCCGCTGTTCCTCGGGCAGTTCCCAGATCGAACGGGCCCCGGCCGCCCGGCAGGTGCGCATGCGGTCCTGCATGTCGACCACCAGGGCGCCGAGCACGGCGATGGCCTCACTGCGGCAGGTGGCCAGGGCTGAGAGCCGCCGTTCGAACAGGCCCAGTTCCATGCCGCCCTTGCAGTCGACGCCGACCAGGGCAACAGGTTGCGGAGCGAGTTCGGTGATGAGCCGGGCGATCAGCGTGGACTTGCCCGACCGTGTGGCGCCGACGATCAGCCAGTGCGGTACGCGCCGGAAGTCCATCACCCACGCGTGGCCTGTCTCCAACGTGCCGACCGCCGCCGACAGCAGCGACGCCGACACCTCACCGGTAGGCCGGTCCGGATGCTCCAGCGGATCACTGGCTGACGCGGTGATCAGCACGACGCCGCGTTCGGGGGAGACGATCCGCACTGCGTGCACCCGCCATGCGTGCGCCAGCGCGTCAGCCGCAGCCAGGAACGGTTCCGGCGTCTGCCCCGGGTGCAGTCGCACCAGCACCGACAGCCCATTCGGTGTGGGTTGGGGGAAAGACAAGCGCGGCACGCGGGTGCGCAAAGGCTCGCCCTTGACCGCCAGATCCCCCAGCAGGCGCCGATTGGGCTTGTGGGAAACAGTGAGGTCATTGAGGTGAGCGACCTTGCGCCAGGTGACCATCACCCGCAGCGCGGTACGCGGGAAACCGGTCAGGTACCAGTGCCAGTCCGGCCGCTGGTCTCGCAGCTGGGGACCGATGACCGCCATCCAGGCCACCACCAGCAGCGCGACGATGAACAGGAACGAACCCATCACGCACCACCGCCCTTGCCCGCCGATGCCGACGCCGACGCAGCCGGAGCGGGAGCCGGTACGGGGGTGATGGCCGCTGCGCGGAAGCTGACGCCGTGACGGTCACCCATGGTCCAGGCGAACGCCTCCAGGCCCGTCACCCGCACCTCCGAGCCCTCCATAACGCCCTTGGGCTCACCGGATACGGCGATCTCGATCACCGACACGCGCCGCCTCTCCTGCCGCACCGTCACGGCGACGGTGTAGATCGTGTTGCCGTCCCGGTCCTTCTTGACCTCCTTGCTCTCGAAATCCGCGATCTTCGGTTCGGGCCCGACCGCGCACCGCAGTACGCCCAGCCGGGATGTGTCCACAGGGATGGACTGCATGGGTTGTGGGCCTCCTTGGCCAATCGAGACGCCACACGTCAGGTGACGTCACTCGTGCTTACGAGTCGCCAACTATGTATGCCTTGACGGCGGGAGGCAAGTACTTATGCTTACGAGTGACATCAGGTCACGTCAGAACCACCGACGACAGGTGACGAGGAGAGCCCGGCATGGGAGAGATCCAGCGCCCCGGAGCGCTGTACCAGCAGGTTGCCGCCGAAATCCGCAGCGGCATCGCGGCAGGCGAGTACGAACCCGGGGCCCCGCTCCCCTCAGAGGCCCAACTCATCGAGCGCTACCAGGTCAGCCGCCCCACCGTCCGCAAGGCCATCGCCGCACTCCGCGCCGAAGGACTCATCGAGGTCATCCACGGCAAGGGGAGCTACGTCCGCGCCCTCCCCGCACCCGCCGTCACCATCGAGCGGACCATCACCCGCAGCGGCAAGACCTTCCACACCGGACACCACACGTGGGAACAGGTCGAGGAACCGACCATCTACCGCACCACGACCACGGCGAACACAGCCCCGCTACTCGGACTCGACGAAGGGGAAGCCCTCTTCGGCGTCGACCGACTGCTAGCCGACCCCGACACCGGTACCCGCGCTCTCCACTGCGTACTGATCCCGTTCGCCACCGCCGACCAGGCCGAACAACTAGCCGACGCCCCGGACACCGAGCCGGAACAGATCTACGCCATCCTCACCGCAGCCGGACACAAACTCACCTGGCACGAGACCGTCAGCGCCCGCATGCCACTGCCCGACGAACGCAGCGCGCTGGACACCCCCGACGCGACCCCAATCCTCCACACCGCCCGCGTCACCTACGGCACCGACGACCGCCCGCTACTCCTCGAAGAACTCCGCGCCAGCGCCGACCGCGCCCAACTCGCCTACCGCATCACCGCAGACACACCGTTGAAAGTGGCACCGAGCAGCTGAGGTTTACGCCCTTTGCTTGCTGGCCGCGCAGCCTCCGAAACCGCTGCATCTGTGTTCGGCGACATGCCCGATTAGCTACGCTGGGTCCTCCATCGTGTCGCTGTGTATCGGGATGACAGTGGTACGGGAAAGCACAGGGGGATGATCCATGTCCGTTGACGTGGTCCAGCTCGCTCAGGACCTGACGCCGTACGCCACCACGGCCATCACCGCATACGGGGCTGCGGTCCTGGCCCGGGTCGAGGGCGACGCCGCCGATGCCACCGTCTCGTTCGGGCAGCGCGTCCTGCGACGCCTCGCCGGCCGTGACACCCCCGACAGCGTGACGACCGCCGAGCAAGATGCCCTCGCCGACACTGTCGCCGAGCTGGCAGGCACTCCGGACGACGCAGACTTGGCCGCCGTACTCCGCGTGCAGATCCGCCGTCTGATGGCGGCCCGTCCGGAGATCGCCGCCGACATCGCCGCATGGACACGTCCCGCACCGCCTACGACCGTCTCGATCACCACGTCGGGAGACAGGTCACCGGCGGTCCAAAACAACTACGGCTTCATTCACACCGGCGACTCCACAGCCTGAACCCCCGGACGGGTGAAGCCGTGACGCACAGCACATCATCAGAGATGCCCAACCTCAGGACGTCGGGAGCCCGGTCACCCGCCGTGGGGACGAACCACGGCGCCATCTTCGCAGGGGACACCACCGTCCAAGCGCCTCTGGTACTGCCAGTGCCCCGCGATGTATCCACTCCTCGCGGGCTGCGTAACCTCCCGCGGCCCCTCGGCCACCGATTCGTGGGCCGTGAAGCAGAGTTAGCTGCGCTGGAGCAGGCGCTACGTCCCCGGGACGAGCGAGCAGCCAAGCATGTCGTCACCCAGGCCATGTCCGGCCTCGGCGGCATCGGAAAGTCCACCCTCGCACTGCACTTCGCCCACGTTCACCGGCACGAGTACACGACGGTCTGGTGGATCGACGCCGAGACCCCCGAGACCATCACCGACTCGCTGGCCCAGCTCACCACACGGGCCAACCCCGGAACCGACACCAGCAGTACGCCCAGCACAACCCTGGCCGAATGGGCCCTTGCATGGCTGGAGACCCACCCCGGCTGGCTGCTGGTCTTCGACAACGCCACCCACCCCCACCACCTCGCCCCGTACGTCGCCAGGCTCACCGGCGGCGACCACCTCATCACCAGCCGCCTCACCTACGGCTGGCACGACCTGGCCGCCACACCCCTGCACCTGGACGTCCTCACCCCGCCAGCTGCCACCACTCTGCTACGCCAACTGGTCGGAACGGGCCACAGCAACCAGCCCTCGACTGTCGAGGAACTGGCGGACGAACTTGGCTACCTTCCCCTTGCGCTGGAACAGGCCGGTGCGTACATCCGCCGCACACGCATCCCCTGCTCCGATTACCTGCGCCGCTTCCGCGCCCAAGCCGCCCGCATGCTCAACACTCCCGGCAATGGCGACCCGCACAGCATCACCATCGCCCGCACCTGGCGGGTCACGCTCGACACCATCGCCGAACGCGACCCACATGCCGTGGATTTGCTGCGCGTCATGGCCTGGTTCGCTCCTCACGACATACCCCGCGACCTCCTCAGCGGCGCAGTCGACGAACCGGACGCGGACGTCGACGCCCTCGCTCTCCTCAACGACTTCAGCATGATCAACCTCACCGAGAGCACCGCAGCCGTACACCGCCTCGTCCAAGCACTCGCCCGAACCCCCGACCCCCAAGACCCCCACCGCAGTGACTCAGCCATCAGCCAAGCGCAGGCCAGTGCCGCAACGTTGATGTGTGAGACCCTGCCCGACAAGCCGGAGACCAACACCGCCGGATGGCCACGCTGGCGCGTCATCCTCCCGCACATCGACGCCTACCTCACGCGCACTCACCCGGAAACGGACACCATCGAAACAGCCTGGATTCTGTACAGCACTTCGCGATTCCTGCACGGTCAAGGTCAGCTCTCTCAAGCCACCCAATACGCACAACGGTCCGCCGACACATCAGCAAGGCTCAATGGCGAGGACCACCTATCCACCCTGTCTTCCCGCAACAACCTCGCAACCGCCTACAAGGCGGCCGGGGACCTGGGCCGCGCCATCTCGCTGCACGAGCAGAACCTCACCGACAGCATCCGGGTCCTGGGCGAAGACCACCCATCCACCCTGACCTCCCGCAACAACCTCGCCTACGCCTAC